>NZ_CAWQOY010000111.1:0-56233 GCF_963896525.1 Nodularia sp. LEGE 04288 | reverse complement strand
CGTTTCCTCTGATGCGATTATTCAGAGCGTTACCAGTACCATTGATAGCAGATGAGCCTTCTAAAGTTAGATTTTCTACGTTATTTCCTAATGTATAAGTGATGGTGCTGTAAACAATATCAGTTCCTTCACCAGCATTTTCTGTAATGGTATCTCCGGCATTATCAACAGAGTAGGCATCATCACCCACACCACCAATTAGGGTATCTGCACCTGCTTGACCATCAAGGAAGTCATTTCCAGCACCACCATTTAGAGTATTAGCAGCTGCGTTTCCTCTGATGCGATTATTCAGAGCGTTACCAGTACCATTGATAGCAGATGAGCCTTCTAAAGTTAGATTTTCTACGTTATTTCCTAATGTATAAGTGATGGTGCTGTAAACAATATCAGTTCCCTGATCAGCAATTTCGACGATGCTATCTCCGGCATTATCAACATAGTAAGAATCATTACCAGCACCACCAATCATGCTATCTGCACCTGCTTGACCATCAAGGAAGTCATTTCCAGCACCACCATTTAGAGTATTAGCAGCTGCGTTTCCTCTGATGCGATTATTCAGGTCGTTACCAGTGCCATTGATAGCAGATGTGCCTTCTAAAGTCAGGTTTTCTACGTTATTTCCTAATGTATAAGTGATGGTGCTGTAAACAATATCAGTTCCTTCACCAGCATTTTCTGTAATGGTATCTCCGACATTATCCACAGAGTAGGCATCATCACCCACACCACCAATCATGGTATCTGCACCTTCTTTACCTTCAAGGAAGTCATTTCCAGCACCACCATTCAAAGTATTAGCAGCTGCGTTTCCTCTGATGCGATTATTCAGAGCGTTACCAGTACCATTGATAGCAGTTGTGCCTTCTAAAGTCAGGTTTTCTAAGTTATTACTCAATGTATAAGTGACGGTGCTGTAAACAATATCAGTTCCCTGATCAGCAATTTCGACGATGCTATCTCCGACATTATCCACAGAGTAGGCATCATTACCAGCACCACCAATCATGGTATCTGCACCTTCTTTACCATTGAGGACATTATTACCATTGTTACCAGTGAGGGTATTATTTAAAGTATTACCAGTACCATTAATCGCAGTTGTGCCTTGTAAATTCAGGTTTTCTAGGTTATTTCCTAATGTGTAAGTAAGAGTGCTGAAAACTGTATCAGTTCCCTGACCAGCATTTTCTATGATGGTATCTCCTGCAATATCAACATAGTAGGAATCATTACCAGCACCACCAATCATGGTATCTGTACCTTCTTTACCATTGAGGACATTATTACCACTGTTACCAGTGAGGGTATTATTTAAAGTATTACCAGTACCATTGATAGCAGTTGTGCCTTCTAAAGTCAGGTTTTCGAGGTTGTTTCCTAATGTGTAAGTAAGAGTGCTGAAAACTGAATCAGTTCCCTGATCAGCATTTTCTGTGATGGTATCTCCGACATTATCAACATAGTAGGAATCATTACCAGCACCACCAGTCATGCTATCTGCACCTGTTCCTCCGTTCAGGGAATCATTTCCAGCACCACCAGTCATGCTATCTGCATCAGTTCCTCCGTTGAGGGAATCATTTCCATCACCACCATTGATGGTATCTGCACCTGTTCCTCCGTTGAGGGAATCATTTCCAGCACCACCATTCATAGTATCTGCACCTGTTCCTCCGTTCAGGTAATCATTGCCATCACCACCGGTTAAATCATCGTTTCCAGCACCTGCGTTAATCCAATCATCACCGCTAGTACCTACAAAGCTGATTTTGCCATTAAATCCACTTAAATCAAAGCGTTCAAATCCGATGATGGTTGTACCAGGAATATTAAATTGATTAGCATTATTGAGATTAATAGTAATGGCATTACCACTAGTTCCTCCGGTAATAATCAGAGTATCAATTTCTGTACCACCGTTCAAAGTATCGTTTTGTTGTAAATTGGCAAAGGTGCTAGTGATAATGTCGTATCCACCTTTAGCGTCTATGATATCTTGTTGGGCTGTGGTGGTGAATTTTTCGGCTGTTCCTAAGTTAGGGTTATTGGGGAGAATTGTACCGTTGATAAAATACTGTCCTAAACTGCCATAATCGGTGTAGCCAGTACCAAGAGGATCTCCTTTTCCGACACCATCAATGGCTAAATAATACGTTCCCGCAGCGACATTGGTTGTAATCGTAGCGGATAGTAGGTCGCTGGGATTGGATGATCCGATTAAATTACCACTAGCATCGTATAGTTCTGCTAAGATGTCTAGGTTTGGTGCGCGGGTAAAGGGATTCACGGTGAAGCTAATTGCACCAGCACCAGTATAAAAACTATAAAAATCAATATCTGTATTGCGCTCGATGATGCCATTACCACTTAGAGATGTACTAGTTGTGGTGAGTGGTTTGGCGGTAGCAATTGTATTACCAGTATCATCGTCTCGGTAGCCAAAACCGTTTCGGGTTGTAATAATGTGCAGATCATCTTGTTGATTATCAGCAGAAGCATACTCGCCTTGGCTCCATCCTCTTAGGTTCTTGCTGGACCCTCCCATGATTGATCCCCAGCCAGTTTCCCCAGTACCATGTCCTGAGTAGTATTCTTCGACAGGAGCTATTCTGCCATCATGTTTTAGTCCCAGAGTATGTCCTATTTCATGAGAGATAATGTTAGCTGTAGCTTGTTCGCTTTCAGACAGGTTATCACTAAAGAGAAAAGTGGGAGTATCAGTATTCCAGTTGAAAGAAGAGTAATATGCGATTCCGTTAATTGTACGAGATAACCAGTCACTGTTACCACCAATAACAACACGGATACCCCAACGAGTATCACCAGATCCACTATTAATCAGATCGTTGATATCTGTTGGTTCTTGGGTGGTGACATTAACATTAAACGGGATAAAATCCTCAACTACGCGCTGCCAAATATACTGGATTCTTTCCAGTTCGGCATTACTAAAAGATGCTGTATTGCCGTCAAAATCGAAAGCTGGGGTAACAATATCAGCCCCACCTGTCTCGTCTCTATTCCAGGGAGTATTACTGGTAGTATGTCCGTTGAAGTCTAAATAAATTGTATGTTTAGCTGTTGGTAAGCTGCTGAGGAAGAATGTCTGAGACAAATCTGATAAAATTGTTGTGGGTGCAAATACTCCCTGATAGGTGTTGAGGGTATCTGCACGAAAAACAAGAGAAGTCCCATTATTTTGCGGAAGATTAACTTCTAATTCCCAATTTCCCCCTAATGCTGCATTTCCGGTTTTTGTTGCTGAGGCGCTAATGGTTGCGTTTGTAATCTCATGTAACTTGCGAATAAATTCTTCTCCACCATCCCCCGCAGCAACATTACAACCATAGAGTAAAATGCTTTTGCTTTGCCAATGCTGCAACCAATCAGCATATTTACTGATGTTGTCTAAGTTCAGTTGACTATTACCTAAATACAAACATCCCGGTGAACCGTGTGAAACAATGTGAATGGTGGTAATTTGGGGATGTTGTTGGATAAATTCGGTAATTTCCGCAATTCCATTTTGATTGGGGGAAAGAATAACTGCTTCTACTCCTTCAACAACTCCCGTCTGTAGGGTTTGATAGTCAGAAATAGAGTCATCAATAAAGACCACTGTGGTGGTTTGATAGTGTAAAGACTTATTTAACATATGTATGATTTTTGCCCCTGATAACAGAGTGTAGTTTCTTACTGAGGTTGCTAGCAGCATTTTATAACCTATCAGATATGCTGCTAATACTAGTGTAACTTTGGTTTTATGGTTGGTCAATATTCAAGAATATGATCTACAGTTTGTCCAGAATCTATGGGTAATTGATGTCCTGGAGAAAACCCTACGAGTAATGTCAGAATTGCCTGAAATCTAGATAACATTAAATTCGGCGTGTTTATCATTCACAGAGTGCCAAGATCCTTCAATTGAAGTGAATGAGACAGATGCGATCGCCTATTCTGCGAGAGAATCAGTAGGGAAAAGTGCAGATGTAATTCTCGGTGGTGGCAATTTGGAAAGCAAAGTTTGGGAATTGATGGCGCTTCAGGTTGATCAATTCCTGGAAATTCAGACGGTGTATTTTTAACCCACATGAGATTTAAATCTGGTAGGGTCTATTTATGACGTTAGTTCTAACGCACTGAGAATCTAGGATGGTGCGTTGCGCTACGCGACAACACTACGAAAAAGGATCAGGAAGCTGATTGCACTAACTTGATTTGGTGAAATTGGGATAAGATTGGGTACAAAATATTGCTTTAGCGATGGGCGTTCGCGTAGCGTGTCCGCATGACTCAGCCCCGCCTTTGGCGATCGCAGATCAGAAGTATTGCTAAAATCCAATTAATTTGCCCTCAATCTTGATAACCTGATTCCTATGAAAGAAACTGTCCTAGAGGTTCGTAATCTACAAGTTGATTTTTCCAGTGATGGTAGCAGTGTCAAAGCTGTGGATGATATATCCTTTGAGATTAATCGTGGTGAAACTCTAGGTATAGTGGGGGAATCGGGTAGTGGTAAGTCGGTGACAGCATTGGCTGTGATGGGTTTGTTGCAAAGTCCGGGGAAAATTCGCGGTGGTGAGGTTTGCTTTCGTCCCCAGTCCCATAGTAAACCGATTAATTTGGTAGAATTGCCGACTGCACAAATGCAGCTACACCGAGGCGGCGATATCGCTATGATTTTTCAAGAACCGATGAGTTCGCTGAATCCGGTTTTTACTATTGGGTTTCAGATGGCTGAAGCGATTATGCAACATCAGAAGGTCTCGGAAACTGAAGCAAAACGTATTGCGATCGCACTTTTGCAAGAAGTCAAACTTCTACCTAGTGATGAAATTATACAACAGCAGTGTCTGGAAAATTCAGGTCAAGCAGATGGATTCAAGTTGGCTAGGTTAGTCAAGCAGCACAAAGCAGCTATCCTGGAACGTTACCCGCATCAACTTTCTGGAGGTCAGCTACAACGGGTGATGATTGCAATGGCGATTTCTTGTAATCCTTTGCTATTGATTGCTGATGAACCAACTACGGCTTTAGATGTGACTGTGCAAGCAACTATTATTGAGTTGTTGGCAGAATTGCAGCAAAGTCGTGATATGGCGATGATTTTTATTACCCACGACTTGGGACTAATTTCGGAAATTGCTGACCAAGTAGCGGTAATGTACAAAGGTCAAATTGTCGAATACGGTGCAGCCGCACAAATTTTTAATAGTCCTCAACATCCCTATACTAAGGGTTTAATAGCTTGTCGCCCTACACTCAACCGTCGTCCTCATAAATTGCTGACCGTTTCTGACTATATGAGTGTCGATTCAACGCCAACGGGTCAGGAAGTAATTCAAGCGAAAGAACCCCAGCGTCCCCCAGAAATCAGCCTTGAGGAAATATCTCAACGATGGGACAAGCTAAAGGATAAATCACCCTTATTAGAAATTCGTGACCTCCAGGTGGGTTTTCCGATCAAGGGCGTATTTGGGATCACAAAACGCTACAATATGGCGGTTAATCATGTTTCATTTGATGTCAAGCCAGGGGAAACACTCGGTTTGGTGGGAGAATCTGGTTGTGGTAAAACTACCTTGGGTAGAAGTTTGCTGCGATTAATTGAACCGATGGGTGGGGAAATTATTTTCGAGGGTCAAAATATTACTACCCTCAAAGGCGAAGCGTTGCAGAAGTTGCGGCGAGAAATGCAAATTGTTTTCCAAAATCCTTTTAGTTCCCTAGACCCCCGGATGAAAATTGGGGATGCAGTTATGGAACCGTTGATAATTCACTCTGTGGGAAAAACCAAGAAACAACGTCAAGACCGTGTAGTTGAACTTTTAGAACGGGTGGGTTTAGATGCAGATGCAATGTATCGCTATCCCCATCAGTTTTCTGGTGGTCAACGTCAACGGGTTTGTATTGCGCGGACTTTGGCTTTAAATCCCAAGTTTATTATCTGCGATGAGTCGGTTTCGGCTTTGGATGTGTCGGTACAGGCGCAGGTGTTAAATCTGCTGAAGGAATTGCAAGAAGAATTCCAACTGACTTATATCTTCATTTCTCATGATTTAAGTGTAGTCAAATTTATGAGCGATCGCATTTTAGTGATGAATCGTGGTCAAATTGTCGAACAAGGAACAGCCGAGAGTATTTACTTAGAACCCAAGGAAGAATATACACAAAAATTAATTGCTTCCATTCCTACTGGTAGTGCTGAACGGGTACGCGCTAGGCACTTACGGACATTGTAGGAATCCTATTATCGAACCGCCTTGGCGCTAGCCTCTCCCTTTGGGAGAAGTCGCCAAATTCGCCAAGAGAAGAAGGAAGGTGGTGAGAAAGTAGAGACGCATGGAACTTCTCTACAAGGGTTATGGGAAACTCATATTTAAATTCGGTCAATGTCTAATGAATCCTCAAAACAGTAAAAAATGGTTGGGAAATGCTTTAACCTTCATTGAATCTGTGGGGAATAAGCTTCCCGACCCACTGACACTATTTTGCCTATTATCCTTAATGGTAATTGTTGTTAGTGCGATCGCATCTGCTCTCAATCTCTCTGTTGTCCACCCCGGAAACGGTGAAACCATCGTTGCAGTATCTTTACTTACTCCTGAAGGTATCCGCCGCATTTTCACCTCTGCTGTGAAAAATTTTACTGACTTTCCCCCTCTGGGTGCTGTGCTGGTGGCTATGTTAGGCGTAGGCGTTGCCGAATACACTGGTTTACTTTCAGCATTACTACGCAAAATTGTATTAATTGCCCCTAGTAAATTTATCTGTCCCGTTGTCGTCTTTGCAGGTATCATGGCAAACATCGCTGCTGATGCGGGTTATGTGGTGCTTGTACCCCTGGGAGCAATTATCTTTTTAGGATTTCGACGGCATCCTTTAGCTGGTTTAGCTGCGGCTTTTGCGGGAGTGTCTGGTGGTTTTAGTGCAAATTTACTCATTAGCTCCCTTGACCCGTTGCTGGCTGGATTAACCCAAAGTGCAGTGGAATTAATTAATCCTAGTTATCAAGTCAATGCCACTGCTAATTATTATTTTATGGCAGTTTCGACATTTTTAATTACTCTAATTGGCTGGTTTGTTACCGAAAAAATTGTTGAACCGAGATTGGGTAATTATGCAGGCGAAGTTGATTTTCAAATGGCAGAAATCAGCGTAGCTGAAAATAAAGGTTTACGCTGGGCTGGTTATGCTTTATTAGCATTTATTGCCTTTTTGTTGGTAATGGTTGTACCACCGCAAGGAATTTTACGACATCCAGAAACTTTCACAATTATTCCTTCACCTTTTCTGGATAGCATTGTGTTTATTATTGCCTTGGCTTTTCTAATTCCGGGAATTTTTTATGGCAAAGTGGCCGGAACTATTCACAATGATAAAGATGTTGCTAAAGCTTTGAGTAATTCCATGAGTGCTATGGGATATTATATTGTTTTGGCATTCATTGCGGCTCAATTTATTGCCTATTTTAGCTGGAGTAATTTAGGCGCGATTATGTCGATAAATGGGGCGAATTTTCTCAAGTCTACAGGTATTACTGGCGCACCATTACTAATATTATTTATTTTAGTCAGTATGCTGCTGAATTTATTTGTGGGTTCGGCTTCGGCAAAGTGGGCAATTATGGCTCCTGTGTTTGTGCCAATGTTTATGTTAATGGGTTATTCTCCTGAGTTAACTCAAGCTGCATATCGTATTGGGGATTCTACAACTAATATTGTTACGCCGTTGATGCCTTATTTTCCTTTGGTGGTGGCGTTTGGACAGAAGTATGATAAAAATTTAGGCATTGGGACGTTGATAGCTATGATGTTGCCTTATGCGATCGCCTTTTTGTTGGGGTGGTCTATGCTGTTAATTATCTGGTTTGTTTTGGGGTTACCCCTTGGCCCTGGGGCTTTGATGAGGATTTAACGAACCGCAGAGGCGCAGAGAACGCAGAGGAGGAGAAAATGAGGAGTTATGTTGAGGAGATGGCTTTGTTGTTGGGGTTACAGCTTGGGGATGAATATGTTGATGGGGTGGTGCAGAATTTTGAGAGAATTAAGGCGATCGCTCAATTAGTAAATGAGTTTCCTTTACCGGAGGAAGTTGAACCTGTATCTGTGTTTGCACCATGAATGATGCTGTCTCAATCGCTGCGGCTGTGCGTATAGGGGACGTTAGCGCGGTGGAAGTTACTCAGGCTGCTTTATTGCGAATTGCGGCGCAGAATCATCAACTCAATTGTTTTACGGCGATAACTGCGGAAACTGCTTTAATAGATGCAGCTAAAATTGACCAAGAAATCGCCCAAGGTAAAAATCCCGGTTTGTTGGCTGGTGTGCCTTTTGCGGTGAAAAATCTCTATGATATCGCTGGTTTAACAACTCTAGCCGGGTCGAAAATCAATGCCGAAAATCCCCCAGCTAGCCAAGACGCGACAGCCGTAGCGAAGTTAAAACAAGCGGGTGCGGTGCTGGTTGGGGCTTTAAATATGGATGAGTACGCCTATGGGTTTGTCACGGAAAACTCCCATTACGGTGCTACCCACAACCCCCACGATTTACAACGAATAGCTGGTGGTTCCTCTGGTGGTTCGGCTGCATCTGTATCGGCGGGTTTAGTTCCCTTGACGCTGGGTTCTGATACTAATGGTTCAATTCGGGTTCCGGCGGCTTTGTGTGGCGTGTTGGGCTTTAAACCCACCTATGGGCGCTTGTCTCGTGCTGGGGTAGCTTTATTTTCTAGCAGTCTTGACCATGTTGGCACTTTTGCCCGTTCGGTAAAGGATATTGCGATCGCTTTTGATCTGCTGCAAGGTGAAGATCAGCGTGATCCTGTTTGTACAAAGCGCTCTCCCGAATTATGTCTACCACAATTATATCAAGATATTTCTCAGATCAGAATGGCGATCGCATCTGATTATTTTACTCAAGGTGCATCACCAGAAGCCTTAGCCGCAGTGCAGAAAGTAGCAGAGGCTTTAAGTGTAACTGACTATGTAACTATACCAGAAGCCCACCGCGCCAGAGCAGCAGCCTTTGTAATTACCGCTAGTGAAGGGGCAAATCTGCATTTAGATCAGTTAAAGTCACGTCCCCAGGATTTTGATCCGGCTACACGCGATCGCTTTTTGGCAGGGGCATTAATACCGAGTAGTTGGTACATCCAAGCACAAAGGTTTAGAAGGTGGTATGGCGATCGCCTCCGCGAAATCTGGCAAAATGTAGATATAATTCTCGCCCCCACCACACCAATATCTGCACCGCTAATTGGTCAAAAAACCATGATTTTAGATAGTGAAGAAATTCTAGTGCGTCCTCATTTGGGATTATTCACACAACCATTATCTTTCATTGGCTTACCCGTTTTATCAGTCCCAGTTCAGCTTCCTGATAGTTTACCTTTGGGTGTGCAAATCATCGCTGCACCCTACAATGAAGCCTTAATTTTACGAGTTGCAGCTATATTAGAATCCCAAGGTGTGATTTCTGCAAAAATAGCTGGTAGCTAATAAATTGAATTCGGGAACACCAAAAAATAAATTACCCAAAAATTGTAGGGTGGGTTAGCGCAGCGTAACCCACCATTATCCTTAACTACAAATTAATTGGGGATTTTATTCCTTGGAAGTCCCTTATCCGAACTGGATATTTAGTCATGAGTATGATCGCAGCAATGCTTTTTCGCCTCTGGAACTGGATCATAACCACCAGGATGGAAAGGATGACAACGCAAAATCCGCCGAGTCGCCATCCAGCCACCGCGCCAGATCCCAAATCGCTCAATGGCTTCCATCGCATACATTGAACAAGTTGGTTGAAAGCGACAAGTCGGGGGAAACAGTGGCGAAATAAACATTCTGTAACCTTTAATCAACGAAATGAATAATACTTTCATCGCGATCGCCTAAAATCTTATAAATTAGTAATAAAGCTCAAAAATTTATATATTATAGTTTCTTTGTTATCTCCATCTCTCGATTTCACCTCAATTTCACCTTTGTGGCTGCAAATTACCGTAGTTGCAGTTTGGGTATCACTCATCCTCCTGGTCGCATGGGTAGTACATCGCTTTGCTCAGGGCGATCCCGAAATAGTCAGAAAAATAGTTCACATTGGCACTGGGAATGTAATTTTGCTGGCTTGGTGGCTCGATGTTCCGGCTAGTTTAGGGATTACAGCGTCCATTGTCGCCAGTGCCATCACCTTACTATCATACCGATTTCCCCTCCTTCCCGGTATTAATAGCGTGGGTAGGCAAAGTTTGGGAACCTTCTTTTATGCTGTCAGTATGGGCATTTTAATTGCCTGCTTCTGGCATATACAACAGCCCCAATACGCCGCTATCGGCATCATGGTGATGGCTTGGGGTGATGGGTTAGCAGCATTGATTGGGCAGCGTTTTGGTAAACATAAGTATCAAGTCTTGGGAGCGCAAAAAAGCTGGGAAGGCTCCTTGACGATGGCTTTAGTCAGTTATCTGATCAGTAGTTTAATTTTATTGAGTGTTGAAGGTAACATCTGGCAAACTTGGGTAATATCCCTAGCGATCGCTTTCGCTGCTACTAGCTTAGAAGCCATTTCATTTCTGGGTATTGATAATTTAACAGTTCCTTTAGGCAGTGCAGGCCTAGCATTTGTGTTAATTGATATCTTCTTGCACCATTCCCCATAACCGAATAGCACTAAGATAAGCTAAAACCTCGTCAGGGCAGGGTGTGGGAGGTGTGGGAGGTGTGGGCGTAGCCATATCTCAAAAGTGTCCACCTAACAAATGATGACAATAGTTAGTATTTTTCACAACCTTAATTTTTAGCAATTACAGTCAAGCGATCGCCAGGACAGATCATGCAAAACTCGATTATTTGATGACATAGCCGTAAAACCTGGAATATTGTCAGTTTATTTTCTCAAGGTATGAGTTTGGCAGCAAAAAAATTAGACTTTATATCTACTTTGAGGAGTAAATATACAACATTGATTTCTATCTAGGGATTTATGAATTCCTCACAAACAGTGCTTATAGTTAAGTTCTTAGGTGGTCACAAACCTATGTACGTAAGTGAGGCTAACAATCATGTCACATGAAATATTTGCATCAGAATTGTTTGTTACTTTATCTGATGATCAACAGGAGCTTTTAGCTGGTGGTGCTGACTTTGAACTGGCTGGTAGCAACTTCGGTCAAAAACGTGCCAACTTACAAGGAACAAGTAATGCCGGGCCAAATGGCAGCACTGCCAACTCTACAGGTGATGTTACAGCTATCAATACCGCTGCACAAGACTTGTTAGGATTTGGTGCGGACGAAATTCCTTCAATTGATGCCTTGGGTGCTGCACCAGTTCTTAACAGTGGTAGTGCTGGTGGTGCTGGTGGTGCTGGTGGTGAAGATGAAGGTTAATCAACTAAACCATTTAAAAGATTCCTACAGTTGATCCGAAAAGCTGATCTGTCACATTCAAGCGTTTCACCCATCTCAGTAGGAAATGGTGCATGGGGGTGATTCACCGAATCAGCAGGGCAATTTTGTATTCCTTCCCCTACCCAAAAACTGCAATTATGATCTCGAATAGCTGAACTATTGCAGAGATCAGCCTGGTTAGTTTTCCCAGGAACTTTGGTGGCGCTGAACTAATTAAGCACTTTGGGTTTCTTTTTCTCAGGCGTGGAAAGTAGGCTGAAATTCCAGAATTTTCTTGCCAGTTGATTTTGACTGCATAGGTCAGCAAAACTGCATCAACAAGTTAGGATCTGGAATCTGTTGTTTAAGAATTACGTAAATGAGGCTAACAATCATGACAGAGCATATCGTATCAGAATTCTGTGTCGCGTTATCCGACGAGCAACAAGAACTCGTAGCTGGTGGTGTTGACTTTGAACTAGCTGGAAGCAATTTTGCTAACAGACTGGCAAATTTACAAGGAACAGCCAATTCTGGCCCAGATGGTAGCACTGCCAACTCCACAGGTCAGTTGACAGCTGTTAACACTGCGGCACAAGATTTATTGGGATTTGGTGCAGAGGAAATTCCTGAAGTTGATGCTTTGGGCGGCGCACCAGTTCTCAACGCCACAGGTGGTGAGGAATAGACATCTGGTGACAAAGAATGTAGAGACATTCCATGAACGTCTCCATAAGGGTTCCAGATAAAGGATATTTAATTTTCACCAATCCGGTCTAGTAGTCTGTCAATTTCAAATTCACGGGTCAGCAAACTCTCAACATGACTTTGACAAAGTACTAGATAAATCTGCAATTGCTATCTGGAATAATTGATGATTGCACAAGTAACTGTGTTTATTGTCTCCAGCTGGCAGTGAATTATCTGGTTCCTGACTCAACATTTGCGCCAGAACGGATTCCAGAGCTTGAATGTGTGATTCATGTTTGCACAACTTGATTATTTAGCTGAATACTCAGGATAAACTGCATCCACAAGACAGTTTCTGGAATCCTTTATTGGAGAATTATCTAAATGAGACTAACAATCGCCAAATCACATTGGAGTAGATTGTCAGTGAGGCTAATAATTATGTCAGATCAAATCATCACATCCGATTGGTTTGCAGAGTTAGAATTGTCCGATAGACAGCAGGAGTTGCTGGTTGGTGGTGTTAACTATCAACTGAACGATAACAATTTCGCTCAAGGATCTGCAACAAAGAAAAACTCAAGTAATAATAGTCCAGAAGGAAACTCTTCTGAATTAAATACTCAGCTTGCTGATGTAAATTCTAATGCCACAAGTTTTTTGTCTAATGAACCTACAGAATTTCCGGCTCTTGCCAACTCGGAAGAACTAAATCAATTCAATACTGAGTAGAAATTTGGCAACATCAAGATTTACGTTTTCTGCCTCTATCTAAACTTTAGACATTAGCCTTGATTTTGCTGGACTATAAAAGTTTTCCTGTGGTTTATAAAATTTTTGGCGTTGCATCTGAAAAGGGGGGAGAGGAGATAGTTATCACTCGCTCAACGTAAGTGAGGTCTTTGAGAAAGTTTGAGCATTCTCCTCTGTTGTTTCTACGCGTTATCCACGTTAGATACATGAGAAAGGTGATTGCCGTACATAGCTGACTCCTTTCTCTATCCCCATTTTTAATTATATAACATCATAAACCATGTTGTTGGCTAAGGTTAGCATCATATGTTACAGTTTCAATTTTTGTCCCAATATTTGACAAGTTATTCATGGCTTTGCTGATGTCTTGATTCTCAATCTTTAAGGTAAATATTTCTATTTATGGAAGATTTGAAGGATATTTAGCCAATCAAAAATCTGAGCTTAGTCACTCGATGACGGCAACTTCAGATTCCTAATTAACAGACACGATCTGAAATAACCCGATTCATCTATCCAATTCAAACCCAAGGTACAGTACAGTGAACTCCTTTCCCCAACAAGATAACCATTTTTGGAATCGGTTTAACGAACCTACTCCAGAAGAACTGAGTTTAGTTGAACCTCACGAGTTTCTTCCCCGCATCAGTAAATGGACAAACATCGGCGCAGGAGTTCTGCTGATTACTTTTATGGCGGCGGCTGGACTCACATCTGTGTTTAATTACAATGTCACAGTCAAAGTTCCTGCGAGTATTAGACCAGAAGGAGAACTGGGAATTGTGCAGTCTGCGGTAATTGGAACAGTGCAGAAAATAGATGTGCAAGAAAATCAGCTAGTCAAACAAGGAGAACCCATTGCTTACATTGATGATTCCCGCCTGCAAAATCAAAAAAGCCAACTAGAAAACAGTATTGAGCAGAGTCAATTACAACTGCGCCAATTTGATGCTCAAATCGCTGAAATTGCTACTCAGATTGCGGCTCAAAGAACCTTAGCTAACCGGACAATCATTGCTGCACAAGCAGAACTCAGTGCGAGTCAACGCAACTATGAAGACCAGCAAAAGACGACAATGGCTGATCTGGCACAAGCCGAAGCTGCTTGGAATTTAGCGAGAATACAACGCGATCGCCTTCAACAGAATAACCTATTAACTGCAACAGTACAAGAAGCCGAAGTAGCTTTAAATGTAGCGAAAATGCAACGCGATCGATTACAGTCAGTAGTCGCATCCGGAGCAGTTTCTCGCAATTTATTTGAGGAAAAACAACAGGAGGTAAAATCCGCCCAGGCCAAGCTAGAACAAGCCAAAGCTAGCGCTCAGGACTTGATGTCAGAAAAAGAACAATCCTTGCAGATTGCCCAAATCCAACTCGAAAAAGCTCGCACCAGTATCAATCCTCATAATGCCGCTATCACCATAGCCTCAGAACGCATTAAACAAGAGCAAGCCAGTGGTGAATCGACCTTAGCCGCTTTAAACAGAGAACGAGAAACCCTACTGCAACAGCGTCTAGAACTAGAAAAACAAAGTATGCGATCGCGCAAAGAACTACAACAGGTAGAAACTGACCTGAATCAAACTATAATTCGATCGCCAATTACAGGTACAGTGCTGCAATTAAATCTGCGTCATCCTGGGCAAGTAGTAGAACCAAGTCAAGCTATTGCTCAGATTGCACCCGTCAATAGTCCAATGGTGATCAAAGCATTTGTCCCGCCTCAAGATATCGACAAAGTAAAACCTGGGCAAAAAGTACAGATGCAGGTTTCAGCTTGTCCCTATCCCAACTACGGTACTCTCCACGGGACAGTGAAAAATGTTGCACCAGATGCCCTCCCAATCGGAAATAACAGCGCCGAGCCTGGTGTTCCAGGTGCTACCCAGACAGTCGGCTATGAAACCACCATAGAAGCCGAAACCAATTATGTAGGTACAGACAATCATCAATGTTATATCCAAGCAGGAATGAAAGGTCGAGCTGATATTATTTCCCGACAGGAAACAGTACTGAATTTCATTCTCCGCAAAGCCCGATTAATCACAGATTTCTAAGCAACCCCCATCACAAAACTTAATTACGAATTACGAACTACGAATTACGAACTACGAATTACGAATTACGAATTACGAACTACGAATTAAATTATGTTTGGTTTAATCAAACTTCAAAAAACCTATCAATGCGTTTCACAGTTGAGCGAAGAAGATTGTGGAGCAGCTTGTCTGGCTTCTATTTGTAAACATTACGGCCGATTTTTAAGCATTAATCGCAGTCGAGAATCCGTAGGAACTGGACAACTAGGAACTACTTTATTAGGACTAAAACGTGGTTCTGAGAATTTGGGTTTTAATACTAGAGCAGTTAAAGCCTCGCCAGAAATTATCGACAGAATCACAGAAGTGCAGTTACCAGCCATTATCCATTGGCGCGGTTCTCACTGGGTGGTTTTATATAACCAGCAGGGCAAAAAGTATGTGATTGCTGACCCATCTGTGGGTATTCGTTATGTTAACCGCAAAGAGTTAACAGAGGCTTGGAATGGGGTAATGCTCTTACTGGAACCAGATCCAGACCGCTTTTTTGATCAGCCCCAAGACAAACCAATGGGTGGTTTCGGACGCTTTCTGAAGCGGATTTTGCCCTATCGTGGTTTGCTGACTCAGGTTTTAATGCTCAATGTTGCTTTGGGTGTACTCGCTTTGGGTTCTCCCATACTCATCCAAATTCTCACAGATGATGTTTTAGTGCGGGGAGATGTCCAGCTACTGACTGTTGTCGTCGCCGCAGTTGTAGTTATGACCTTATTTAGCAGCACTCTCCAATTATTGCAATCGACGATGATTGCTCACTTTGGTCAACGGCTGCAATTAGGGCTTGTTTTGGAATTTGGGCGCAAAATGCTCCAGTTACCTTTGAATTATTACGAAGCCCGCCGGAGTGGGGAAATCACTAGCCGATTACGAGATATCAATCATATTAACCAGTTGGTATCACAGATAGTTGTGCTTTTACCGAGTAAGTTTTTCATTGCAGTGATTTCCTTCTGCTTAATGCTGTTTTATAGTTGGAAACTCACATTAGCAGTTATCCTGGTCGGTGCTTTAATGACTTTATCAACTCTGCCTTTTTTACCTATTCTCCAACAAAAGACTCGCAGTCTTTTAGTCTTGGGGGCGGAAAATCAAGGTGTGTTAGTTGAAACCTTTAAGGGCGCACAGGTACTTAAAACTACGAACGCTGCACCCCAATTTTGGGAAGAATTTCAAAGTCGTTTTGGTCGTTTAGCTAATCTGACTTTTAGTACTGTGCAAATCGGAATTATCAACAATACTCTTTCTCGACTCCTTTCGACTATTGGTGGTGTAGCTTTATTGGGGTTTGGAAGTATCTTGGTGATTCAGGGAGAATTAAGTATCGGTCAAATGCTGGCTTTTAATGTGCTACAGGTGAATGTTCTGAGTTTAATTAATTCCTTAGTGGGTTTAGTAGATGAATATTTTCGCTCTCAAACAGCAGTTTCTCGGCTTTTAGAAGTGATTGATGCGACACCGGAAGTGGTGGGAGGGAGTGAAAAGCCTGTGGCGCAAATTTCCGGTAGTGCAGATATTCATTGTTCTCATCTGACATTTCACCACCCTGGTAGAGTGGACTTATTAGAAGATTTTTCCCTAAAGTTGCCTGGTGGTCAAGCGATCGCTTTGATTGGTAAATCTGGCTGTGGTAAAAGTACCTTAGCCAAACTGTTAGCAGGTTTATATCAGCCGAATTCTGGGAATATTCGCATTGGCTCGTTTAACCTCGATGACATCGCTCTCGATTGTCTGCGACAGCAAATTGTTTATGTCCCCCAAGAACCTCATTTCTGGAGTCGCACAATTTTAGAGAATTTCCGGTTAGGAACGCCCTATATCTCCTTTGAGGAAATTGTCAAAGCTTGCGAGATTGCGGATGCAGATAGCTTTATCAGTCAACTTCCCAGTAAGTATCAAACTGTGTTAGGCGAATTTGGGGCGAATCTCTCTGGTGGACAAAGACAAAGATTAGCGATCGCTAGAGGAATTATGACTAATCCACCTGTGCTAATTTTAGATGAAGCCACAGCCGGACTCGACCCAGTTAGTGAAGCTAGCGTTTTAGATGCAATTTTGGACTACCGCAAAGGTAAAACTACAGTTTTAATTACTCATCGTCCCAGCGTTGTCAAGCGAGCTGATTGGATTGTGATGTTAGAGAAAGGTGAAGTGCAATTAGAAGGTACTCCAGAAACTTTTCTGGCAGAAAAAGGAGAGCATCAAAAGTTTTTATCATTATGACAATTTACCCTGGTGTGAGCAAGTAAATTCATGTCTGAAAATCATACATCAAACAATTCATTTTTTTTGCAAAGTCTGACTGAAGCAGAGCAAGAAAGCCTAACTGGTGGGCAAGGGGAAGGTATACTAGGAACCAGTAATTTTTTGTTTCAGAAAACTGACATTCAAACTGAGGCAGACAATAATTTAAACCTTGCCAAAGATGAATCGGGTTCCCAAACTACTAAGTACAATTTGTCACAGATTACTATGGCATCATCTATAACGTTTGGATTACCAAATCCTAGTTCTAATAGTAATAGCATAAATGATTTTATAGCTAAAGTTATCAGTGGATTATAGGAATCCGGTTTGATTTATGAAAAAATTAAGTATTGTAGGGTGTGTTCAAAAATCAAATATTAGTCCTATAGTTTCTTGAATAATCTTAATATATTAGGACTTACGCAATAACTCTCTGAAACCTTCTTTCCTTTGTGTTCTTTGTGTCCTTCTCCCAAAGGGATAGGCTAGCGCCAATGCGGTTCGTTTTTTCATGATTTTGCGTAAGTCCTGTATATATATGGCAATTCGTCTAGTTTTCCTATTTTTATAATCAGCAAAAAAACTTAGCTTTTCAATTTTGCAAATTATCTGGAGAAAAATCAAATCTTCTCTCATTGCCAGGTAAACATTACTGGCTGAGATACTCGATTTTTTTAAGAAGTCGGGTATTTTTGTTCTTCTTTAGGATTGTTATTTATGAAAATAAACAAAGAGAAATAAACTTGCTTTCATGAGTCTAAAGAAATAAAATTTTTTGATATTTTTCTAACTTAAGAACAATTTAAATAATTGTCTAATAGTTAATAATAAAAACACAGGTGATTCCACACCTATATTAAGTAAGTGAGGCACAAAATTATGTCATTCCAAATCACCAAAACTGATTTGTTTGAAGAGTTATCCGCAGAACAACAAGAGCTTTTATCTGGCGGAGAAAATGGATTTGGTCAAGGAAATGGATTTGGCCAAGAAGATGGATTTGGCCAAGAAGATGGATTTGGCGGTTCTCAACCTAGTAATGGTGGCGATTCTCAAAGCCGTGTTCGCCGTATTCCCATCCGCTTGACCGGTATTCTTGAAGTTGTTAAATAATAATTGAGTATTACCATGATTTCAACTTCGCCATAGTCTTGTTTAATTAGCCAATATTTTTTACGGTATGAGGTAAAACTTAAACCGTAATTTCGCACCCACCCAGAAAAATTTCTGGTATGGGTGCTACCTAACATTTATGTCCTAGATTGAGGCAACAAATTATGTCACAACAAATCATTCAACCTGATTTATTTGTCGATTTATCCCCAGAGTCACAAGAACTGATATCTGGGGGTCAACAATTACAATTAGGTGGACAAACTAGACCTGATATTACCGTTATTGGTACTCTCATTGATTCTAGCGGTCAACGTATCCCTGTTCGGATTTTTGGCTTTGCTGCTGGACCACCTAGCGGCGGTGGCGGACCTTTTGGTGGTGGCGGTTTCTAATAGCGCCGGGGAAGAAGTCTCCGACTAATCATTAAATACCTTGAAACCTAACTAAACTATCCTTTCTTGTACAAAACAAATGAGATGCTCATCACCTTTCTCCTATGAGGAGAGAGGTTTTTTAAGTTATTTTGTATTTAATAAAATATGCTTTCAGATTTATTGTCTGCCTCTTCCTGAAGATGTAAATAATTATTTGATTTTATCAGCATATTTTTTGAACTGGAGTTAAAGACACTCCTGAAAATCAAGAATAAAATTCAAAATTCAGATTAAATTAATTGAAATTTAAGATCATGATTTTTTGCTCATGTTCAGGAAAACTTATATTTGAATTAAAACTAAATTCTGCATGAGTCAAAAGATGTATTTCTTAGGGTATTTATTTATAACTATGGGGCAATTTAATCATTAGAAAATACGTTTAGAAATAAAAGCACAGGTACAACACTTCCATATTTGTTTGAAGTATGTGTGTACCAGCTATGGACAAATTTGAGGTGAAAATTATGTCAGTTAAAGACCTTCAATCTGATTTGTTGATAGATTTATCCACAGAGGAACAGCAGCTTGCCTCTGGTGGCTACGGCTACGGTGGCTACGGTCGCGGCTGGGGAAGACCCGGTTTCGGTTACGGTGGCTGGGGTAGAGGTGGCTTCGGTCGAGGTGGCTGGGGTTACGGTGGCTTTGGTCGAGGTGGCTTTGGTCGAGGTGGCTGGTACTAGTAATGTGCCATTCGCCTATACTTACCTGACAGCTCAATTTAGGGAGTTGACGACATTAAAAAGCCTGCCCCCCGCAGGTTTTACGAAACGAAGCCCGTGGGGGCTTCGTTTTTTTGAATTGCTAATTAGAGGAATAGCGATCGCTCATCCAATCGAGTAAAATCGGATTGACTAACTCAGGTGCTTCATCTTGGGGGCAATGTCCCACCCCTTCCAAGGGGATAAACTTTAGCACTTGTGGGTAATTGGCTAGTTCTCTACCTAAATCTACTGGTTCCCAGGGGTCGGCTGTTCCCCAGAGAATAATGGCAGGACAAGGTAGCACAGGCAAAAGGTCTTCTGCTAGAGGCCCTGTAGAGTAAGAAGTAAAAGCCAGAAACACCGCTACCGCCCCTGGGTCTTTTGCTGGTGCTGTCAAAATATCAACCAACTCTTCTGTGACTATCTCTGCATTAGCGTAGGCTTGAAGCAAAATCTTTCGTACTGTTTTCGGTTGAGCAACTTGATTGAAAAAAAACTGACCCACTGGTTTGATAGATAATATCTTCTGGAGTATTGGCGCTCCGAAGCGACGCGACCAAGGTAGTGTTTCCCGTTTGCGGTCATGCAACAATCGTAAGGAACAGTTGATTAAGGCTACTCCTAAAGCTATATCCGGGTTGCTGACGGCTGCTTGTAATAACACAATACAGCCAATGGAATTTCCCACTAAAAAAGCAGGTTCCCCCACGACTTCCCGACAAAAGTCGGCTAACTGCTCTCCCCAAGTTTCCAATGTGTAATTAATTTCCCCTCCCGGTTGAGGTTTAGCAGAACCGCCAAAGCCAATTAAATCAATGGCATAAACGCGACAATTTTCTGCTAGCACGGGGATATTTTTCCGCCAGTGCCACCATGAGGCTCCAAAGCCATGCACGAGGACAACTGCGGGGCCATCAGTTCCTTGAGTCTGATAGCAGATGGGAAAACCTCGCCAAATCCAAGTTTTAGTGGAGGTAAATGTGTTTGTGGAAGTTGTCATCAGAACTTTATGAATATATGAATATGATTACCAAGAAAAAATACCTTTGTCCCTTGACTCAAAACTTATAATCCTGACAAATAGAAGATATCGGACTTCCATTTGATTGCGGAAAATCGAGCGGTTTTAAAACATCGGTTTCTCGCCTTTGACAAATCATTGAGGATTGCTATACTTGAAATTTTCGTAAGCCTTCAGGGGGATTTTGATATTATCTCTATGATACTTCACATTTCGTAATCTTGCCGTTTCCTTACCTGGATAGGGCGGAAGAGTTAAAGCTTCTGTTTTGCAAAAAAATGTTAAAATGTCATTTTGTATGATGTAATAGAATTAGTATCGTTAATAAATTCAGTAGTTTCACAATTTACGATAGCCAGATTGGTCTGTAAGATCATGGGATATCAATGATTGACTTAAGATTGGTTTGCACGCAAAAAAGTTACCCTAAATTTCAGATAAACTTTTTTGTTACTAGTTCCTTGCGACTATAGAAGATGAATATACTAGAAACAATTAACACACCTGTTGGTAGCTATGCACCTGATTTTGAGCTTCCAGGAATTGACAATCAAGTACACCATCTCAGCCGGTATTTAGAAAAGTTTCGTGCAGTTGGTGTGATTGCTATGTGCAACCACTGTCCTTATGTCAGCTTGTATCTAGAGAGATTAAAAAATATTCAAGCGGAATTTGCTCAACACGGCGTGACTCTGATTGGGATGAATTGTCGCATGACTACGCAAAACCTGAGCGCCAGCTTTGATGACATGAAAGCTTTTGCGGAACGTCACCAGTTGAATTTTCCTTATTTATGGGATTCAACCCAAGATGTGGCTCGGAGTTTTGGCGCTAGTAAAACGCCAATGGCTTTTCTGGTCGATCAGAATGGGATAGTCCAGTACAAAGGACAAATTGACAATTATCCCCAAGAACCATCATCTGGGGGAGAAGATTATCTCAGAAATGCGATCGCTTCTCTGTGCAGTAATCAAGCAATTAACCTAGCACAAACAGCAGCAGTCGGGACTTCATTGATTTGGCGAAACTAGACATATATCGTCGCGGTACTGCTATCTTAAATTGGAGGCAATTGCAACTTTTTTGATAAAGCGTAACTTCATGGGAACGAATTACCGACGGGTTTTACTTAAACTAAGCGGTGAAGCCTTAATGGGCAACATGGGCTATGGTATTGATCCAGAAGTGGTCAAGGAAATAGCCGAGGAAGTAGCAGAGGTGGTAGCCACTGGCGTTCAAATTGCCATTGTCGTTGGCGGCGGTAACATTTTTCGTGGCGTTAAAGCTGCGTCGGCGGGGATGGACAGGGCAACTGCTGACTACATAGGGATGATTGCCACGGTAATGAATGCCATGACGCTACAAGATTCCTTAGAGCGCATTGGGGTACAGACGCGGGTCCAAACCGCGATCGCTATGCAAGAATTAGCGGAATCCTATATCCGTCGTCGCGCTATCCGCCATTTAGAAAAAGGGCGAGTAGTAATTTTTGGTGCTGGTTCCGGAAATCCCTTCTTTACAACTGACACCACCGCAGCCTTAAGAGCCGCAGAAATTGATGCCGAGGTGATTTTTAAAGCCACCAAGGTAGACGGCATATATGATGCTGATCCCCATATTTATCCAGAGGCCAAGCGTTACACCAGTCTCACCTACGCGCACGTTTTAGCCAAAGATTTGCGCGTCATGGATAGTACAGCGATCGCCTTGTGTAAAGACAATAATATCCCAATTCTGGTATTTGATTTAACGGTGCGAGGTAACGTCCGCCGAGCCGTCTTGGGAGAAAAAATCGGCACCCTTGTGGGAGGTTCATGTGAAATTATCTGAAGCTGAGAGTACGATGCAAAAGACCGTTGAAGCAACTCAACGAGCTTTTAACACTATTCGCACTGGCCGCGCCAATGCGAGTTTACTAGATAAAGTCTCGGTGGACTACTACGGTTCACCCACACCATTGAAATCACTGGCAAACATTAGCACGCCAGATGCCTCAACCATCTTGATTCAGCCTTACGATAAAGGCAGCTTAAACATAGTCGAGAAAGCAATTTCCCTCTCTGACATCGGTTTAACACCCAGTAACGACGGTTCTGTGATTCGGCTAAATATACCACCATTGACAAGCGATCGCCGGAAAGAATTTGTCAAAATGGCTTCTAAGTATGCTGAAGAAGGTCGCGTAGCCATTCGCAATATCCGTCGTGATGTCCAAGACTCCATTCGCAAAGAGGAAAAAGCTGCGGAAATCTCCGAAGATGAATCCAAAGACCAACAAGATAAACTGCAAAAACTCACAAACAAATACACTTCCAGAATAGATGACTTGCTGGTAGAAAAGGAAAAAGACATTTCAACTGTCTAAAAGCAGCTCATAGAGTAGAGTATTATTAACCATAAAGGCTGAAGGATGTTGTCTAAATTCTTCAGTCTTTCTTTCTTTGTCTACTTCTTCCAAAAGGAGAAGGGGAGAAGCTACGCGAATGCGGTTTGTTTCTCCTATAATTCCGCGCATCCTTATAAAGAATTGGTATGACGCTTGAGTACAAAAGATGCGCTGAGAGTGCCGAGGGCAAGTAAGCTAAAGATGGACGAGGGTTCAGGGACAGTGATTGGAGAAAGTTGATTTCCCGATATTTGAGTCCCTCCGGGTGGGAAGCTCGATATTCCGACACCACCGGAACCGAACAGTATTGGGTTAACAGTGCTGGAATAAGAAAAAATCGGCCCTATATCAAGAACACAAACCTTCGAGATAAGATCAGGCTCATTCCCAGTATTATCAGCATCATTCCCATTATGATCAGCATCATTCCCAGGATTATCAGAATAATTGCAAAAAGAATCATTCGGCGGAATCAAAGCATCATTGCAAACTGCTGTATCAGGAACGCAAGCAGCAGATGCGGCTTGCATTGTCCCGAACATCAATCCCGATGTGACGGCGAGGGCTGTAGCAAATAGTAGAGATAGATGTTTCATGTGGTCGTTAGTGCGATCGCTAATCTTGTAGAGAGTTTCCGTAAAAATTATACATGGTTTCTCAGAGTAAATGCGCTATGACTACCCAAAAAATAGGTGTGCCTCATTTCAACTTGTATAAATTCGTCCCAAGTCCGAAATTTTAATCATCCAAGATATCAGCCTCCCACGGGCGCAGTTTTCATTACCTCAAAATATGAAACCAAGCTTTCTTCCCCACTCGCTGTATTTCTGGAAAAATCATCAGCCAGGATTGAATTTATGTAAAGCAATTCCCTTACTCCAACCTACCTGAATCCCCTTCAGACACTGCTCGATATATTTCCACAGCATCTTATACGAAAGATTGTGAGTAAACTTCAGGCGAATTATTCTTAATAAACAGCGATAAATCAGTAGTAGAGTCAAGCGGATGACTAAAACAGGAAAAGGCAGTTTATTAAAAGCGTGTTTTAAAGCAAAGTAGGTGGTATTTTTCGCCAAAGAATACCAACAAGTCAAATGTTTTTGGTCTAAGCGATTGTGACTAGGTTGGGGGTAATGGTCTACAACTACATCACAATGGTGAATTTCATAGCCAGCTTGAATCAGGCGCAAACAAACATCAGTTTCATCTAAAAAATAGTCGAAAAACTCATCATATCCGTTAATCTTTTCTAATAATTCTTTGCGGTAAGATGAGTTCGTACCCATCAAACCATTATACCAAAAACCTTGCGGTTGATTGTAGTTGATCACACCAGCCAAACAAATTGGACTTGTATTACTAATAATATTTGTGATGCCACGATGATATTGTAAAGGATAGCCAGGAGCCGTCATATCACGCACTGCACCACCCACACCGGCGCATTTATCACCATATAAAGAGTATGTAGATAAAAGTTTTTCTATCCAGTCAGGTGGTGGAATTGCATCATCATCAATAAAAGCAATAATCGCACCTGATGCCAACTTTATACCCACATTGCGAGATACACTAATATTTCTTTCTTGAACAGTGGCTACTTTGAGGTTTCTGTTGAAACTGCTGGACATGATAGTTAGCATTTCCATAGTTTCAGGACTTGATGAAGCATCGACTACAATAACTTCACAAAATGAATAAGTAATTTCTTTGATTGCTATGAGTGTCTTCTCTAAAGAAATCCGACGGTCAGCTGTACAGATAACAATAGATATCAAGATTGTTTGATTTTGGTTTACTTCCGCTTCTAATAAACTACTGCAATGCATTTTTTTGTTTTAAAACTCCTTTTATATAAATCCTCATTGATGCAGATAAAGATAGTTTGTCTGCAAGACGTTTGGTGATTTTCCAAACTATTGCTAAAATTAGAGTTCTCAGATTTGAACCTGATAAATCTTTGAAATTATTTGCATATATTTTCCCCGGTTGGACATAAAGTTCTTGTAGTCTGGTAAATAAAAAATAATTAGCAGTCACCTTTGCTATTTGCGGTACTTTCAGCAATTGCGTGAATACATCAACATCAAACTCTAGAATTGGTTGTGATTTAATTTGATTCAGCATTTGGGGATTTTGGATAATTTGACTTAAAAGTGCAGTCAATCCCTCTACAGAACCATCAAATTTATAACAATTAATTCCATGCTGAAAATGCTCTTTAAATGCCGGAATATCCGCTAAAATTAGAGGTACTCCCATCCAGTTAAGCTCATGAGCCGCCAGGCAAAATGTTTCCACACGAGACGCAAAAATTGCCAAATGTGACTCTTGAGATATTTTTAAGTATTCCTCTGCTAAATATTGCCCAGAAAATGTAAAATGTTTCAGAAAATTGGGAGAAATGAAACTTTTAACTTCATCTAGATAAGACTTATATTTTGAGTTTGTCGTAGCTAAATTGTATCCGGCAAAAGTGACATGAATCTGCTCAGTCAAAGTCTGACAAATTTCTTCACAAGCACGAGCTATGATGTCCGTACCTTTCAAATGTACTATTCTTCCTGGACAGAGAATTTTTATCGGAAATTGAGGATGGTTAGTTACACAGTGGCTATTTTGTTCTGCCAGCTTACGATAAGGTAAAGGAGAGATAAAAACTTGATTATGAATACCAAAATAGCTCGTGTACCAGTCGGCTACAGACTGAGAAGGACTTTTCCAAGCATCTGCTAATTCTAAACAAAATCTCTCAGCATAATTAGATAATATATAGTCATTCCCGACATCCAAAGCTACAGGATAACGGTCTGTTAAATCCCAAATTTCTCTGGAACCATGTAAATGAACCCACATGGGTATGTTTTTGAAGACTGAATCAGGATTGCAATGTTTGTCTCGCAGTGTATGAAATCCTATACCCCCATGTTCGCACCATTCCACTCCAATGATATTTTTATCAGCAATTATTTTTTTTAAACCCTCGGCTAAAGCTAGAGAAGTTTTTTCTAAATTATAAATATCTTCGGAATTTAGCTGAATATCAGCGCATTCATTAACATGATATATTTCACATTTTAAGCTGGATGAATCAAAATATTCTCTGGCTTTGATAGCCTCAATTTCAGGAATGCCATACAATAAAATTAACGGTGTATATTCTGAACTTTGTAAATATTGAATAACTTGTGATATGTACTGCCCTATTCCTCCATTAATAAATGGGGCAATTTCTAGCGTGGGAAAAACTATGTACATAAAATTAGATTTTCATCTCCTTTAAATATTCTCGTTATTCAGATAATCAAGATAACTATGCCAAGATGTCCTTGTTAATCGCTCAACTACATGAGGATATTTGGGATTGATTTTATACTTAGCTTCAAACTTGCGTCGATTGATGTCATTATTTCTGTTACCCAAAGAAGGTGGATGGGGAATATGTATGATGTAAGACTCAAAGCAACTCGCAAAAAAATAACCCGCTAACCAGGCTCGATAAGTAAAATCAATATCATCAAAGCCATAATTACCATCGTAGATAGGATCAAAACCACCCAAATTGATCATCGCCTGCTTACACATTCCCATATTTGAAACTAGGACTCCTGTCCAATTAGCTATAGGCTGATCAGCAGAAGGTTGCATCATACTGACTGGTTCATGTCCCCAAAGAAAATTAACAGCGCCACTACAATCGGAATTTGCATATTCCAGTCGTGGCCCCGTAGACAACACAGCGCGAGGATGTGATAAGTGCAGATTTACATGAGCTTCAATATGTGTCCGGGATGGTACATGATCTGCATCTAGTATGATTACTAAACCATCTAGACAAGCTGAAACACCTTTGTTACGCAGCGTGTTTAGTCGAAATGCATTTTTTATTGTTGGTTCTTGAACAATTTTGTAATTGAGATTGTATAAGTTGCAATGTTCAATAAATACTTGTAACGAATTATCTGTTGACCCATCATCACACAAAATAATTAAATCAGGTTGCCGCGTATTTTTGGCTATGGCAGAAATCACAAAAGGTAATTCCTGGGATTTATTATAACAGATAATTACCAGAGAAATTGGTGTATTTACTTGATATTTATGTAAAATAATTGGTTGAGAAAATTCATAAGTATGATCATGAGTTTCTCTGGTTAGTGAAGTTTCCAGTATTGATTTATGCTGATTTAATAAAAAGCTGTTTTTCCCAAAAGGCAACACTAGATTAATATAGTGGAATATGTCTAGTAAGAATCTGCCAATCATCCGGAAAATCAAGTTTCCTTTGAACTTTGTCAGCAATAACCATGTGCGAGAGTTTTTAATTTCAGAAATTTCTGCTAGTAACGAGTTATAAGATAAATTTAATTGTTCTATTTCTGCGTTCAAGGATTGGCATTGCTGCGCTAATTCTGAATTTTCTTTAATTAGGCGATGATCGCACTCTGAGCTACATAGTTTCTTTTCCATAATCACATATCCTCATTGTAATTATATGATCAATCTGAATCATTGATTTTTCTAACTTGCAACTTTTTGTAAATAATAATTTATCGCTTTTTTAGTTTCACCAATAAACATAATTTTGCCTTTATCTATCCACAGCACACGCTCACAAGACTGTTGCACAAAATCCAAATCATGTGATACTACCAGAACCGTAGTTTTTTCATGCCAAAAAGTTTCAAGTCGCTGCTTACACTTATGTTTAAAACTTTCATCACCAACGGAAAGTATTTCATCTAATATCAAGATATCTGGCTGTACATCCGTAGCAATAGCAAATCCCAACCTGGCTATCATCCCTGAAGATAAACCCTTAACTGGGACTAATACATAGTCCTCCAATTCGGCAAACTCCAAAATAGACTGCGCCCTTTTTTTGATTTCTGCCCGTGAAAAACCCAATAGCACACCATAAAGGAAAATATTATCTATCACTGAAATATCTGGATCAAAACCTGCTCCTAGTTCAATCAAAGGAGCAATTTTACCGCGGACTCTGACTGTACCACTGGTAGGTTGCAAAATCCCAGAAATTGTCTTCAAAATAGTAGATTTACCAGAACCATTTGCGCCAATAATGCCAATTTTTTCACCTTCTTCAATCACCAAATCAATTTGATCTAGGACTAACCTCTTGACTGGGCGACGATATTTACCTTCTAATAAAGAAAAAAATGTTTTCTTCATATCATAAGAAAACTCTTCTTGTGTTCGTCGCCATAGAAAAACTTGATTTAGGCGAATTACTTCCATACTTTTTAAAACATTCCTGTTCTGTTCGCAGTTGGTGGGTGCTTCAACTCTGGAAATTAAAGCAGATGAATTAATTAACCACAGATAAACACAGCTAATTTTGTAGCTACTAGATGGAGAAAGGCTATAGCTAGTTTTAGGAGTTGCTTGATTAGAGTCAATCACTAATCCAGTTCTTTAGATAATCCCAATTTGTATTTAACTTTAAACCACAGCTTGCGTAACTGCCAAAATTTAGATGATTCCATCGCCCAAATTCTCTTTTTCAATTCATCTATTTCATAACTATGACTTCCTGATATCGCCACCTCATATTCTATTTCTTTATCTTTCCATAATTGAGTCAGGTATTGCACCATCACATGAGAATATGAACTCACCGTTTTTTGGTGTTTCCCCAACATATACTGAATTAATTGTGTCCGGCGAGGTTGTGCTACTGTCCACACCATTGAATCGTAGTGGCGACGATAAAGAAATAATTCTAATGGTAAAATATCCCCGGCACAGCCATTTTCATATAAGCTAATGAAATAATCCCAATCTTCATAAGAAATTAACTCTTCATCAAAATCTCCTACTTTGGCAATAGCTGATCTGCGGTATAAATTTGTACTATTTACCACATTAGTATTATTAAACAGCATCAATTCTGGAATGAAGCCTACAGGAGCTTGAGTATATTCATAAGCTTCAAAGTTGCGAGTATAACAACCTACATAACTTAGTTCATGATTGTTGATCAAGGCTATGACTGCTTTTTCTATATATTCAGGATGAATTTTGTCATCTGAATCTAGAAGCATAATATATTCACCTGAACTGACTTTTATCCCGGCGTTACGAGCCGAACTTAAGCCTCCATTAGGTTTAAAGACTTTAATTACACCTGATAAATTTTGAAAAATCTTATTAGTTTCGGAATCAGTCGAGCCATCATTGACAACGATAATCTCTACATTTTTATAAGTAGATTCTTGAATAGATTGAATCGTTTCTTCAATATAATTTCCTTGGTTGTAAAGAGGAATAACTACAGAAATTTTAGCTTCTTGATTAACTAGCCAATTTTTGGGAGAACTAGCAATTTTATAAGATTCTTCCACTTGAGCAGAGGCTAATTCAGGATCACACCATTGCTGAATGCTTGATTGAGCGGTTTCGGAAATCTGCTGTAAATAAGCAATATTTCTGTAATTATCTAAGATTGTATGGGCAATTTCTTCAGCATGGGATGGATTAATTAAAAATCCGGAATTTCCGTGTTCAATCATTTCTGACATCCCACCTTCTTGACTACCAATTACCACACAACCAAAAGACATCGCTTCTAAACAAACATTAGCCCAGTTCTCCCAGCGTGAAGGAAATACACAAAAACAAGTGTCTAACAAAATTTCGGGAATTTCTGCATAGGGTGCAGCTCCTTTAAAAATAATTTTGTCTTTTAAATCATAGGGAATACGTTTTTGTAAATATTCAGTATAAGAACGATAAAAGGGCGCAGAGTATGTATCTCTCCCATACATTTCAAAGATAAAGTTCGGTTCTTTAGCCAGAATTATTTTAGCGGCTTCAATGAAAGTATCTACGCCTTTTCTGACTTGAATACTGCCAATAAATGTAATTTTTTCAATTTGTGATTTAACAAATTTACGTGTAGGCTTAATAGTAGATAATAATAAGGGATAAGGACTTCTAGTAATACAATTCACATCAAGTCTTTTGGTAAAATACTCAGCCAGAGATGCTGAAGGTGATGTGACAATATCGGCATTTTTAACGCAGTAGTCTTCTAAATATATATCTATTGGCGTTTGAGTAGTTGTATGCTTTTCTTCATCGATTTCGACTAACAGAGAGCGTGGTGTATGTAATTTTACGACTAGTTGAGTATTGGCAAATTCATTTAAGAGTTTTTTGGCTCTAATTGTGGTGAATCCTTCGGCGTTGTATTCAGCAAACTCAATGACATCAAAAGGAGTCAGCAACTTGAGGGTTTGATAAACTCGATCAGAATAATTTTGATTATATGTAAAAAAATGGCGATCGCTTAGTGCTGGTTCTGTCCGAATTAGTGTAACATTTGGGGGTAAATAATGTAGATTAGACTCAGTAAAGCAGTCAGTAATCAGGTACACGTCATGGCCTCTTTTTGCCATATATTTGGTAATATTAGCAATATAAGTACCAATTCCTCCTCCGGTAATAGGGCCAAACTCACGAGAAACATAAGCTATTTTCATTAGTAAAGCTCTTCTGTTTGAAAAATTTTATTTTGACTTTGCCAGAAATTCAATGATATAAAGGATACAATAAAGTCCGGTGAATAATCAACCATATACACAAAACTTTTACCAATCTATTCGAGAAGGTTCACTACTTTCAGCCCAAGTAGTTGTCCCCTTAGTCATGGAACTAACCCAAGCAAAAAGCCTAGTAGATGTTGGTTGTGGTTTGGGAACTTGGCTGTCAGTATTTAAAGATGCTGGTATAGATGACTATCTAGGAATCGATGGAGATTACGTAGATGTAAATATGCTGGAAATTGAAAGCAGCAAATTTCTCTGCTTTGATTTAAAGCAACCTCTAGTAATTGAGAGAAAGTTTGATTTGGTTGTGTCTTTGGAAGTGGCGGAACATCTTCCTTGCGAGTCTGCGGAAATCTTTATTCAGTCATTAACTAACTTAGGAAATATCGTGCTATTTTCGGCAGCAATTCCCTTTCAAGGTGGTCTGAATCATCTGAATGAACAGTGGCTGGAATATTGGGGAGAAATTTTTGCCAAGTATGGCTATGTGGCGATTGATTGCTTACGCCGGAAAATATGGAATCACGAAAAAGTAGAACCTTGGTATGCTCAAAATCTCCTAATTTTTGTTAAGGAAACTTGCCTTGGTGAATATCCTTTATTAGAAAGAGCATTTCACCAAGGTGAGCATAATTTAGCAATGGTTCATCCTAAAATCTACCTGAGTGCGATCGCCGCAGTCAAATGGGAGATGCATCTAGAGTTGGAGAAATTAAAATCTCAGCTAGAAACTTAAGCCATACCTGCAATTTCCCAACCAGCCGGCGCATTAGGCAAGTTAGCAAAACCTGTATAGTTAGTTCCATCCATCAACCAAATTGAATTCCATCCTTCGGTGATATTATTCATGATAATGTCAGCTTTACCATCGCTATTAAAGTCTCCGGTTCCCAAAGATTGCCAACCCGGTGCGCTGGGTAAATTCGCAAAGCCCATGTAATCTGTGCCATCTAAGAACCAGACTGTGTTCCATCCTTCTGTGGGATTATTCAAAAGAATATCCGCTTTACCATCGCCGTTAAAGTCAGCAACACCAGTAATATCCCAGCCATCAGCCACAGGTAAGTTACCAAAACCTGTGTAAGTAGCACCATTAGCACCGCCTAAAAACCAGACTGTATTCCAATTATTGGCAGTATTATTCAGCAGAATATCAACATTACCATCACCGTTGAAGTCTGCGGCTCCTTTAATGTCCCAACCTGCTGCTATTGGTAAACCTACACCATCTAAGTAGTTAGGGCCATCCAGAAACCAGGCAACATTAAAATTGTTAGTGGGATTGCTGGCAATTAAATCGGTTTTACCATCTTTGTTAAAGTCAGCCGTTGCGACTGGTCGATAACCAGGAGAACCAACAATATTAATAACTCCTGTATAGTTAGTCCCATCCATTGTCCATGCTTGATTCAAGCCTTGACTGGGATTAGTTAAGAGGATATCCGTTTGACCATCTTTATTGAAGTCTTTTGCTGCGTTGGCAGAGGGAATAGTTAAGTTGGATAAACTTAACGAATAATTAGAATTGGTAATAGCACTATCCGGTTGAACTTCGATAAAGTAATTACCAGCCGCCAAGGTAGCATTAATCGTCCCATTGCTATTCAACTCAGCAATGTTAGTGTAAAGTGTTTCTCCACTATCAATTAAGCCATTATTATTTGCGTCGGAAATAATACTAGTTTTCAGCCTGCTTTCCGTTACTCCACTCAATAGCAGACTAATTTCACTTGTAGCTGCAAGGGAAAAGTTATAGTAATCGACTGGATCTACAACACCGACAAACTCATTGTAAGTTCTATTACCCCTTAGATTGCCAATATTGTAGGCGGTATTCAGTGTATTTCCCGGATCTGAAAGAATAGAAGCCAGAGTAGTTGTAGCGCCTAGCTGTAAAGAATAGCCAGAATAAGTATTACTACTAGCTGAAGTATTGGGTTTAACTTCAATTAAATAATTACCAGCACCCAAGGTAGCATTAATCGTCCCATTACTACTGGGAAAAGCCGTGTCACTGTAAAGCCGTTCTCCGCCATCAAGTAATCTATTATTATTTGCGTCATAAATAATACTAGCTTCTACGGAATTTACAGTTATTCCACTCAACAGAAAATTAATTGCACTTGTTTCTAAAACGGAAAATTCATAGTAATCGACTCGACCTACAGCACCGACAATTTGATTGAAAGTGTTAGTAGCTCTGAGATTCCCAATATTGTTGAGGATAGTTAGTGTATTGTTGTCTGACATATTTTTTTGTTAATTGTTAATTTGATCCGGCGTTGACTACGTGCTGTGCAAGTATGTCAGTTTGATTATACAAGTAATTATGGTAAACAAGTGATTTTAGCTACGCTGCTATTATAGTTATGTATCAAAAAGAGGAGTAAAAAATTTTATGAAAATAATATCTTCTATCTCAGGAGAGATATTTTATGGTGGATTGTGCGATCGCTTGTCATGCGTGCGATCGCTTTACACTATTAAAACTAAGCCATACCAGCAATTTCCCAACCAGCAGGCGTAGTCGGCAAGTTAGCAAAACCTGTATAGTTAGTCCCATCCATCAACCAAACGGCATTCCATCCTTCGGTGATATTATTCATAATAATGTCAGCTCTACCATCGCTATTAAAGTCTCCGGTTCCCAAAGATTGCCAACCCGGTGCGCTGGGTAAATTCGCAAAGCCCATGTAATCTGTGCCATCTAAAAACCAGACTGTGTTCCATCCTTCTGTGGGATTATTCAAGAGAATATCCGCTTTACCATCGCCGTTAAAGTCAGCAACACCAGTAATATCCCAGCCATTAGCCACAGGTAAGTTACCAAAACCTGTGTAAGTAGCACCATTCTGACCGCCTAAAAACCAGACTGTGTTCCAATTGGTTGTAGTATTATTCAGCAGAATATCAACATTACCATCACCGTTGAAGTCTGCGGCTCCTTTAATCTCCCAACCTGGTGCTGTGGGTAAACCTACACCATTTAAGTAGTCACCACCATCCAGAAACCAGACAGCATTAAAATTGTTAGTGGGATTGCTGACAATGATATCGGTTTTGCCATCTTTGTTGAAGTCAGCCGTTGCAACTGGTCGATAACCCGGAGAACCAAAGACATTAGTCGCTCCTACATAGTTAGTCCAATCCATTAACCATGCTTGATTCCATCCCTGACTAGGATTGGTTAAGAGAATGTCAGTTTTGCCATCGCCATCAAAATCTGGTATTTGCGACAGTGGTAACAGTCTGCTATTAAATTTATACTCTCCTGTCTCCCCTGATGACCCACTCCCTACTTGAAAAGGATTGAAAGAATCATTACCATAACCAGCTACAGCTACAAAATAATCTGTATTTGCGGTTATTTCATAGTATAAAAGTGGGTCTAGATCAAAAAATAGATCCCTATCATCGTTAAAATCTAAAAGATTGCCTTCCCTGTCGTAGATAAAGACAACGGCATCAACTGGGACATTAATGCTAGGATCAGCATAGGATTTGATATCAAGCTCTAAAATCCCGGCGATAGGAGAATTGATTTTGAAAAAATCGACATCGCGATCGCCTACTTCAATCAATTGTCCAGTCTCAAAATTACGATCACTACCAATGACCCCTCCGATATTTGTTGCCGGGAAGGGTATATAAGAACCGTTTAATGCCTCAGCAATACTATTATAAGGACTCATAACTAAGTAACTCGGTATTTACTGACTACGAGTGTAATACCTATTAAAATATTGTGCAGAAAGAAAATAAATACTTTACACAAAAAACACTAGTATTTTCTCTAGGAAAACAAAAAACTTAGAGTTGGTAAAAAACGTAGTCAAACCTGTAATTTAGAGATTTGTCCAGTTTTTTTTTGCCTGAATCCGGTGAATTTTATCAAAATGGGATGCTCCCGTTCAGTTTTGCTGTTACTCATCCCATATCTGAAAGTTCTAATGTTTGATCAAACCCCAACTTTTTGTTAATTTCAGCCAGATTTGTCTTAATCGCCAAAACTTGCTAGATTGCATTTGATTAATTGTATTTTTAGATACTTCAAGTTCAGATTTAAGATTTTTGAGATCCAATCTCAAATGAGATAACTCTTCGCTTAATTGGGATATGAGATGAGACTCAGAATCTGCTGATAGGGAATCTAATTCATCAGAATTCATTTCAGGAGAATCAATTTTATTGTGTGAAGCTTCTAAATAGGGAATACCTGCTTGAAAGCCATAGATAAATTCACCATTTTCAGACACCAAAGAATTATCTTGCAGATGCAATGGTTGCTTAGTGATGGGACAAGCTAGAAGTGGAAAAAACCAATCTTGATCATTCTTCTGTGTCAAAGCTTGCATATAGTGAGGTTTAACATTGATATCCCCAGGCTTCCGCACCACAATATAATGAGTATTGTGAGTATTAGGACTATCTCCTTTCAGCAAATTCCCTAACGAAAGTTGACGAATCAGGTTTTGCCAAAAAAACCAAGTAACCTTGCGTGGTGGATGAAACTGTAAATACTCCCATAACAACCATGCTAAAGTTTGACCAAAATGATGGACATAACTAGTTTCAATGACTTCAAAACCTGCATATTTAACAATTTCCATCAAGCCATTTTCAGTAAACCGGATGTAATCTCCAGGAAAGTCATGTTGTGGTTGGAGAAAGGGAACAGCAATAATTCCATATCCCATCGGTCTGAGAACTCGATAAAATTCCTCAGCAATTTGCCAGGGATATCGAGTATGTTCTAGGACAGCAATAGAAACTATTGTATCTACTGATTCATCTAGTAAAGGAATATGATGTAAATCTGCCAGGATATCTGGTTTATTCCACTCAGTAATATCAATATTTAAATCTTTTTCACCTAATTGAATACTTCTTTGACCAGAACCAGCATTGAGAACAATACCATAGCAGTATTTGCGAAAACGACTGATTTCTTCAGACAAAGGCATCCAGACTAATGGATTAGGAAAAATAGTCATATATATATATAGAATATGGCAATGGTAATTTATTTGAGAAAAATCTTCAGTAATCTAGGGTGGACATTATAGCAAATCCATAAATTGATCTCGCCACAGATGAAAACAAGCCCAACCCAGAGACAAAATAATCATACCACTGAGTAAAGCACCCCAAATTAAACCCAAATCTGCTGATGTTCCTGATAATGTAATTTGACGCAAACTTTCAATAATCGGTGATAATGGATTCAACACCAAAAACTGCTTGACGTGTGAGGGAACAATAGCGGCTGGGTAAAATATCGGACTACTAAGCCAAATCACAAATACAACTAACTCATAAAAATAAGGTAAGTCTCTAAAAAATACGTATAATCCACTAACAAAAAATCCCACCCCTGTAGAAACTAACACTAAAGCTAAAAACGGGAAGAACAGCGCCAGCACATTGACTAAACTCTGGGAATAAATGAAAGTAATCACTGCCAACACAGGCAGTACTCCTACTGAAAATTGAAATATATTCGACGTAATTATAGATACAGGAAATACACTAGATGGCAGAGAAATTTTATTCAATAGTGAGCCATTATTGACTATACTATTTAATGCCTGAGAGGTGGAAGCCGAGAAAAAATTGATCACAACCAATCCCGTAAAGGCTGCGAATATATAGTTGAGGATTGAATCGTCGTAATAGGATGCAAATGCCGTCCCAAAAATGGCTGAGTACAATCCTGTCATCAGTAATGGATTCAATAGCGACCAATAAACCCCCAAAAACGAGCCTCTATAGCGGACTTTTAAATTCCGCAATACCAAAACGTGCAGCAATTCCCAATAGCGGCGTACTAGCAACCAAGTAAAATTACTTTTAAATGAAATTTTCATTCTTAAAAAATACCATACACTCTTAATTTTTTGAGATTAATTTATTTTTGGTAAGTTCTCAAACGCCGACAGCCCTTTGCTTACCTTCGCATAGAGTCTCCCAAAGGGAGAAGCAAAAGGACAGGTTTGGTGTAGCAGCAAGGTACTCAGCAAACATCGAGAGGCTCAGATTCCAGACTTCTTCAATTCGTCGGGGATCTATATAGCGTAAAGCCTCCAACTTAAACAAGGTTTTTTCTCCCCTGCTCCCTTTCCTCTTTTCTGACTAAGCACCTACGGATTTTTTGGCTGCATAAAGCACTTCGGCGTTGGAATCTCTTCCTTATCTTACACGACCATTGCAAAAATTAGCATCAACTATCGAACAAAAAAGATACTCTCTGTAACTTAAATTCACATTGTCTTGTAGCTATCCAGGAGAGCAGATTTAAAATCTACCGCACTCTTAAAATAAATTTCGGGTTTCTCCACTAAACCCAAATCAATCACTTCAGCTAACTTTTTCGGGATATTTGCGTTGCGTTGTCGAATAGGTACAGGGTCATTTTGCAATACAGCTAAAAATGGGTCGTTTGTCAAATTGCGGGGTAATTCCCCAGTTAACATATTATAAAGAGAAGCCGCAGTTGCCCAAATATCTACTTCTGGTTGTACGTATTTAAAATTTAGTAGCTGTTGACGAGGGATAAAAGCAGGTGTCCCAGCTTGAGAACCTGAAAGAGTTTGTCCACTTAAACCTGCTAAGTCAAAAGCTTTTGCTAAACCATAATCTGCTATTTTAGCAGTGATTTTGTCATCAGTGTAGTTAAGTAAGATATTACCCGGTTTCAAATCGCGGTGGACTAAACCTTTACCTTTACCAAAACCTCCATCTTTTAATTTTACATAGGGAATTTCGGCATTATGACTATATTCCAAACCGTTGAGAACTTGCATAATAATTGGGACAGCAATATTCACAGGTAATTTACCACCATATTTTGCCATTAAATCGGCAACAGTTCCGCCAGCACAATATTCCATTGTGAAAAAGAAAATATTCTCAAAAAAGCCATAATCAATGACTTGGATAACATGAGGATGCTGTAAAACTTTAGTATTTTCTGTTTCGCGTAAAAACCTTTGGACAGCATTTTCATTACCGATAATTGCAGGTAACATCACTTTCAAGGCGATAAATTTACCAGAATTATTGTGTTGGGCTAAATAAACTTCTCCAAAACCACCTCTACCCAATAATTTAATAATATTGTAACCCTGAATTGCCAAGAATTGATTATTAGCCTGGGCTGCTAAACCGAGCCAACGTTTGATAATTGCCAGGAAGTTTGGTGCTTGTGTTGCAGATTGATTATGATCAATTGTAGGAAGAGAAAAGTTAGGAATATTTAATTCTTCTGGGTCAGCTTCGATATGCACTGCAAACACAGTATTACCCAGTTTAATTTCATCATCACATTTTAAATCGTATTCGGGAAATTGTAATTTTGCACCTTTTTCTGGTGTTTGATTTGCGCCTCTCTGCCCAATTTTTTCACCGTTGACGTAAGTCCCATTTTTGCTGCCAAAATCTCTAATTCTGATATTTGGTGGGTTGATATCCAACAAACACTGATAGCGAGAAATGGTAAGATGGTCTGCATCATTTGGTAGTTGAATATTGCACTCTGAGCTTCTACCAATAATACAGGTAGTGCGGGAATCAAAGGTATATTGTCTTCCTGGAAGTTTACCTTTGATAATGGTCAGGGTAGCTTGGGCAGCCATTGGATTTTTTCAGCTAAAATTATATTTTAAGCTGATTACAGCACATTTAATGTGAGTAGTTACACGAGGGCGGGCAAGACTTGTACTGAGCTTGTCGAAGTATGCCCACCCCACAAGATTTATAATATTAAGGCGAGGATGTTGGGTTTTCTTGCGTCAACACACCCTACAGTTAATTTGTTTCCAGCCAGTTGAGTAAATCTGACATACTTGTGAAATCTAGCAAAGCTTCGCCAAGGGTTTCTAATTGATTTTCCGAAAGAGTTTGGATGCGCTGTTGTATTTCTGGGGATAGTTCACCTACTCGTCTTTTGAGTAGTTTTAAAATAATCGCCTGTTCGCCTTCTTGTCTTCCTCGCTCGTAGCCTATGCGCTCACCTGTGGTGACATATCTCATAGTCCTCTCCTGCTCAAATTGAACCAAGAAAAAATATACAATATTTGTAGGGTGTGTTATGCCGGAGGCTAACGCACCTGGAATTTTTCAAGCCGAGCCGAAGTGTTGACGGTGCGTTGCGCTGCGCGACAACACACCCTACGGTTAATTTGTTTGCAACCAGTTAAGTAAATCTGACATACTTGTGAAATCTAGTAAAGCTTCGCCAAGGGTTTCTAATTGATTTCCTGAAAGTGATTGGATGCGCTGTTGTATTTCTGGAGATAGTTCACCTACTCGTCTTTTGAGTAGTTTTAAAATAATCGCCTGTTCACCTTCTTGTTTTCCCTCTTCTTTTCCTCGTTCGTAGCCTATGCGCTCACCTGTGGTGACATATCTCATAGTCCTCTCCTGCTCAAATTGTTTAAATTCGTCCCAGAATTGATTTTCTAATGCTTTTGGTAAAATCATAACCCAATCGATGAATCGATAGAGGTTGCGAATATCTTGCTCTTGTAAGCCTATGTCGTATAATCGGCGAATTAGGCGGAATTTCCAGATTTTGCGTTCGGCGGGTGATGAGCGCGTCTGTTGGGTTTTCAAATGCGCCATGACTACTGTCGCAAAGGGATTATTGCTATTTTCTAACTCTTCCCAACGGTCTTCGTAATCTAAAAGTTTGACGCTACCAAATTCAAAGTTTAAGCGGGTGTCGGGATAATTGTAACTGTAGTTGCTGGGTCGCCATTCTCGGTTGGTGTCGCACAGAATGGCCAAGCTGATTGCTGGTTGGTCAAAGCGGTCAAAGATGCGAAAGTTATAAGTAAACATTCGCTTACTAAAATTATCTTCTTTTTGCGCCTGAATTTCTACATGAATTAATAACCACAGTTCTTGTCCTCCGATTTGCCAAACTTTTACTAATTGGTCTGCATATCGTTTACCTTGTTCGGCTTCACGGGCGATTTGTTGAAATTCTTTGTTGAGAAATTGGTAGGGACGTTCCCAGTCAATTAATGCTGCTGTTTCGGGGAAAAAGAATTGCATGGCTTGGGGAAAATACGCTTCCAAAATTTCTTTCCAGGGGCTATCGAAATCGGCGCGCTCGTTAACGTTGGTCATGAATTGATGGCGGAGGATTTTTTATGGTTGTAGGGGCGTGTTTATTATTATTGTCGTTAACAATTAATCATATCGGAGTCGGGGCGGGTTTATTATTATCGTTGTTAGTCGGAGATTCTGCGATTGCTTCACTCCACTTCGTTACGTTCGCAATGACGTGTAAAAAAGTGGGACAAACTTTAGATGAATGTGCGAGGAAGTATAGGGGGTTTTGTAAAAAATATCGACCCCAAGGTAAGGCGGAAAAGCGACACCGTTGGGGAAGTCGGTTGTTAGCAGGAATGAAACCACAACGCAATAAAGGGAAAAAATCTTCACCGGGACAGTTAAAGCTGTTTTGGGATGAGTTGAATATTGATAATGAGGAAATTCAACAAGTTGCGTCTAAGTTTGTGAAAGCGAATTGTTATAACCCTAATCCTATTTCAACGGAGGATGTACTACAAAAATCTGTGCCGGATTGAGAAAACAGAGTGCCAGGTATCGGAAACCCAGAACCCGCAAGACTTCGTGGAAAATTGGCTCTTCACAAAACTTAATAATTATTTGTAGTCTTTATAGATTACAGTTTAAAAGTCTCGACGCGAGAGAAGAGTACCCACTCCAAAACCCAAACTACTGCCCTCCCACGAACCCCACGGAACCAAACATTCCCCCACACCACATCTCTTAACCATCGGAAGGTGGGCTTCTGGTGCTTTGATATCAAAAGTAATATCTTTGTAGTACATCCAGTATCCTCCTTTTCTCCATCCCACTTTATCCCCAAAAGCTCTCCAGATTTCCGAGTTGTACTTTCTGGTTCCACCCAAACTTTGATAAATGCGCTTTTGGACAGAAAAGCCAAATCGCCCATTACTATATTTTACCCACAACTGGTCAATAGTGCGGAGGTCTTCACAGGGAAAGTTATCAATACTATTTGTATCTAACCAACCTTTTTCTTCCCGCTTCGCTACCGCTAACATTACCCGCAGTGTTTCCGCATCTGCTTCTTTCCACTTCCCAGCAGCGAGTAAGTCACGCAGCTGACTGTAGTCCATCCCTACGGCTGATTTTAGTCCCCCCTCCTCGCTTGCGGAGGTGACAACCAAACCCAAATTTTTCCGAAACTCCAACACCGTTGGGGTACGTTCTTCCGGTTCTAAAGCCATCCCCTGTAAAATCGCATCATTCACCCTCTGACTAATACCGGAATTATAACTGCGTGGTTCTGGTAAAGGTTCATCATCATACTTACGATTTACCGCAGGTACTGGCTGTTGTTCTCCCTCTGCTTTCAATCCGTTCGCAGTCAGCAGATAATATAATGTTGCAGCTAAAGCGTAAACATCGGTATGGGAACCATTACCTTTACGGCTATATTGTTCAATGGGTCTATAACCTTCTGTACCTGAATAACTCATGCTTGTTGTAGCAATACTCCGGGTTAAACCAAAGTCAATTAACACCGCTTCTTGTTGATTTTGTCGTAACAGGATATTTTCCGGTTTGATATCTCGGTGTAAGTGTCCTTTTTGATGAATATATTCTAAAGCCTGTCCAATTTGGTCTATATATAATAGTGCTTCTGTTTCTAATAATTGTCCTTGTTTCTGGACATATTCAAATAAAGTTACGCCATCGATATATTCCATCACAATGCCCCAAAGTTCACCTTCTTGGATGACTTCATTAACTTTGAGTATATGGCGATGGTCAAAGCCTCCCATAATTAAGGCTTCGTTAATAAATTTTTCCTGTTGTTCGGCAAAGTCTTTTTTGCGTTGCATTCGCTGATTCAGGGTTTTGATGGCGTATAATTTCCCCGTTTTGGGTTCTTTGGCTTTGTAGGTAATGCCAAAACCTCCGATACCCAGTGTACCCTGAATAATAAATCTACCGTTCTTTATTGGTTGGTCGGTTTGCCAAGTTATATATTCCATGTATTTGTCAATATAAATACCCTGTCCTGCGGCGATGTCTTTCAGGTAATCAGGGTGTGGTTTTGTATAAATTACAGTATAAGCGATTAATTAAGAACCCCACCCCCAACCCCTCCCCGCAAGCGAGGAGGGGAGTTAAGAGATGGTAAACACTGAGAGGCTCAGATCCCCGACTTCTTGAAGAAGTCGGGGATCTATATGATCTATATGGCTTAGATTAAGCGCCTACGGATTCTTTGGCTGCATAAAGCACTTCGGCGTTAATCTCTTTGAAGCCTCGCTCACGGGCAAATTTCTCGGTGTTGCGTTTGACTTTACCACGCACAAATCCGGGGATTTTGTTGAGTTCGGCTTGTCCGTCTTTCGACCAGTTGAGGTCTGAGTCGGCTGATATTCCTTTGGTGATTACTTCTTTGGTGTCGTGTCCACCGAAGATTTCTAAGAGGTGATCTTCCATTCCCAAGGTGAAGGAGTTGTATATCAAGTCTGTGATCTGATTTGTTCCTTCGTAACCTAAAAATGGTTTGTATCCTATGGGGAAGTTCTGGACGTGTATGGGTGAAGCTATGACTCCACAAGGAATGTCTAAGCGTTTACCTACGTGGCGTTCCATTTGTGTCCCGAATATGGCTGAGGGTTCGACGCGGGCGATCGCATCTCCAATTTCTCCGTGATCGTCGGTGATCAGCACTTCGTCGCAATATTCGCTCACTTGTTCGCGGAACCAGTCTGCATCATATTTACAGTAGGTTCCCGCCCAAACTACGTGTATCCCCATTTCTCTGGACAAAATTTTGGTCATGGCCGCAGCGTGGGTATTGTCACCAAAGACTACGGCTTTTTTACCAGTCAAGTTTTGACAGTCGATGGAACGGGAGAACCACACAGCTTGAGATACATTCATGGTTTGTTCATTGATGAATGCTTCGTAATCAGCTTCAGCGCCTTGGGCGTTAATTACCTGCTGAATTTTACGGATACATCTAGCAGTTTCTACTACACCCATTGGGGTAATATCTACATAAGGTGTACCGAATTGTTCTTCTAAGTAAGTCGCAGTGGCTAAACCCAGTTCTCGGTAAGGTAACAGGTTAAACCAAGCTTGGGGTAATTTTTTCAACTCATGAACCGAAGCACCTTCAGGAATGATTGTATTGATTTCAATTCCCAAATCAGCCATCAGCCGCTTGAGTTCGGTGCTGTCGTGATTGTTATGAAAACCAAGTGTAGAGTTACCAATAATGTTAACAGAAGGTTTTGCGGTTTTGCCTTCTGGTAATTCGCCCCGTTTCCGGGCTTTTTCGATGTAATACTGGACGATTTGATGCAGAGTGCGGTCTGCGGCTTGGAGTTCGTTAAAGCGGTAGTGGTTGACATCTGCTAACATGACATCACCTTTGGCTTCTAGCTGCGCCCGTTCCACAAAGTTGTGTAAGTCTTCTTGGAGAATGCTAGATGTGCAGGTGGGAGTTAACACAATTAAATCTGGGTGTTCTTCACCATCTTTGCGGACGATGTTATCTACCACCTTTTCTTGAGAACCCCTGGCTAAAACGTTGCGGTCAACTACACTGGTGGTGACTGGGGTGAAGTTTTTCTCCCGTGATAACATGGAACGCATGACGTTGAAGTAGTCATCGCCTAATGGGGCGTGCATAATCGCATGGACGTTTTTAAATGAACTCGCGACTCGCAGTGTGCCGATGTGGGCTGGCCCTGCATACATCCAGTAAGCTAATTTCATGAATGTGTTCTCCCTTTGCAATTGAAATAACTATAAGTGCATGATTATGAAATCGCTTCTGATTGTCTCAAATGTTGGAGTCAGGATGAAGGGGGAGTTTTTGCTGATTCTGTGGGTAATTAATGGCTGAAACCAAGTGCCTGATTGGGATTTAGCTTTTTGTTTTAACAATATTTATGTTGTTTAATTACATAACTCTTAATGATTGGACAAGTATTTTTATCATTTTTTGTTGATTGTTAAATTATTACTAAGAATGTTTTGAACCGCCAAGTCGCCAAGAACGCCAAGAGGGGAGAGAAGGAGGTTCACAAATGTTTTAGACGCAGACGACTTCTTTAATTAATCGCCCGTCTTCCATGTGAATGATCCGGTCTGCTATGTCTAAGATGCGGTTGTCGTGTGTCACCATTAAGATGGCACAATTCTGTTCTCTGGCTAGTTGTTGCATCAGGTTGACTACATCTCGTCCCGATTTACTGTCTAAGGCGGCGGTGGGTTCATCGGCTAGAACTAATTTGGGTTGACTGACTAAAGCTCGTGCGATCGCTACCCGTTGCTTTTGTCCTCCTGAAAGATCCGATGGATAGTAATCTACTCGATGTCCCAATTTTACAGCATTGAGCATAGCTTCTGCTTTGCGGCGTGCTTCTGCTGGGGAAATGTTTTTGTGTAACTCTAGTGTCATTTGGACGTTTTGTCGGGCTGTTAAAAAATCTAATAAGTTGTGAGCTTGAAAAATATAGCCAATATGACGACGTACTTTGACTAATTGCTCATTGCTAGCTCCATAAAGTTCTTGTCCTAAAAATTGGAGACTGCCATTTTGAAGAGAACGTAAGCCACCAATTAAAGTCAATAAAGTTGTTTTTCCGGAGCCGGAAGGTCCTGTCATAATAACAACTTCACCGGGTCTAATGGCAAGATTAATATCAAACAAAATTTGGAATTTTAATGATTTTTTGCCCAAGTATTGGTTAAGATTCTCTATTTTGACAATATATTGTTTTTTAATCTGTCGAGAGCCAAATTTATCTGCGTCCATCTGCGTTCATCCTCTTCTATCTGCGGTTAATGCTTTCGGGGATGAAACCTCACCCCAAGCCTCTCCTTCTCCGAAAGGGAGACGCTACGCGAAACTAAGGAGAGGGAGCAGGAATATATTTTAATTAACTAAGTTAAAAAATATCGGCTGGGTCTACATTTCGCAGCTTATTTGTAGACAAAAATCCTGATACTAAGCACATAATCATGGCTAGGGAAAATACAAATATTGCTCTTTTTAAATTCATGATTACAGGTAATTGAGTCGCATTTTTGGCAATATCATATAAACCTAAAGATATGGCAAAACCTGGAACATAACCTAAAGATGCTAAAATTATAGCTTGTTGGAAAACAATGCTTAAAAGATATTTGTTTTTAAACCCCATAGCTTTGAGTGTGGCATATTCAGCTAAATGATTAGAAATGTTGCTATAGAGAATTTGATAAACAACAATCACACCCACAACAAAGCCCATAATCACCATGAAGTTAAACACAAATCCTATTGGTGTTCTCAGAGTCCAATAGTCTTTTTCTAATTTGATAAAATCTTCACGAGTAATTAGTGTGACATCTTGAGGTAACTTGGTTGCTAAATTTGCTAAAACTTTTTCAGGGTTAGCACCGGGTTTGAGCTTAATTACACCTATATCTATATCTTGTACAGAACGCTCTTGGAATATCCTTAGAAAAGTTGAGCTGCTCACTATTAAATTTCCATCGACTCCAAAGGAAGGGCCTAAGCTAAATAAGCCGCCAACTTTGACTTTGTAACCAACTAAGCCAATATAGCTAAATATTTCAGCTTCTACAGTTTTTCCCTGCTCAAAATTTTTAGCCAGGGGTCCAAATTCTGGGCGAGATGCACCATCAAATAAAACCTGATTAGGAAGTCGGATTAAGTGGAGATTTTGCTGAAGATTTGGTAGATTTATAATCGATTGTACTGGATTAAATCCTAACACATATATTGGGTATTTCAAACCAGTTTGGGGATTCTTGAGTTTAGCAAATTGTACATATAAAGGACTAACTGATTCTACATCTTCAAATCCTAAAAGCTGGTATAAACGCTGACGGGGAAAGCTTTGGTTGGATGTCAGGGATTGATATTGAATACTAATTAAAAATAGGTTTCCATCGAGATTTTTATGCAACTGTGTAGCACTTGCATAGAGTGCATCCTGAAAACCAATTTGCAGAAACATCAGCACAGATACAAAAGCAATTCCAGCTAAGGCGACAATAAAGCGAGCTTTTTGTTTAACTAATTGTAGCCAAGCTAGAGGTATGTTGAGAATCATCTAGCTAACCTCAAATGTAAGTAAGCGGATGTGAATAAAGCCGTCGTCATTTATCTTTTGTCATTGGGAAGAGTTTGAGGCGTTCATCTATTTATATGTCAATGAGTACCTGCACTTGTAAGTCCGTTAAAGTTGTAACTGGTTGGTTATCAGGTAGGTTATCGATCCGGATTTTGACATCAACTACTTTGTTGTCTGTATTCACTTGTGGATTGAGGTCAAAAATATTTTGTCTACTAACTTGCAAACCAATGTCTGTGACTTGTCCGCGTAATTCTCCGGAAAAAGCATTGCTAGTAATTATGGCTGACTGTCCTAGACGCACTTTTTGAATGTCGGTTTCATAGACTTCTGCAACTACATACATCTGTTGTGTGCGCCCTAAGTCAGCTATGCCGGCGTTGCTAATAATTTCTCCTGGACGAGTGTTAATTTTCAGCACTTGGCCGTCGATAGGCGATCGCACTGAACTTAAATCCCAGTCGGCTTGGGCTTGTCTGACTGAGGCGATCGCACTCTCAACATCAGTTTGTGCTGCTTGAATATCAGTAGGACGGACTTCCGCAATACTCTGGAGTCTGGCTTGAGCTTCGTTTAACTGCTTTTGGAGAGTTTCTATAGTCCGGTTGAGCGCAGCTTGAGCTTCATTGAGCTGCTGTCTCACAGTATCGACTCGTAACTGCTTGCTATCTGAGTTGGAAGCTGAAACTGCACCTTCTGCATATAACTGTTGATATCGTTGATTTTCACTCTCAGCATTACGCAACTCAGCTTCTAAACGAGCAATCGTCGCTGATTGGGCTGAAATTTCTCCTCTTAACTCAGCTTCTAGACGAGCAATTGTGGCTTTTTGTGCAGAGATGTCTCCGGCTTTTGCTCCCGCTTTTACCTGATTGACACTAGCTTGAGCCACTAAAACCTGCTTTTGGGCTTTTTCTAAAGCTGCAAGGCGAGTTTCGTAACTGTCCAGAATCGCCACCACTTGACCTTGAGACACCCAATCGCCTTTATTAACCAAAAGTTTTGCCACCCGCACCCCAGCTTGGGAATTAGCCGCAGATAAACGAATGACTTCACCTTGAGGCTCTAAACGTCCTAAAGCAGCAACACCCGTAATCCTGGGAGAAGTGATTGGTGTAATTGCAGGTTCCACTGTAGAAGTTAAACGATTTCGTGAAAAGCTGTAGAAAGAAATTGTCCCAGTAGCTACAGCTAGAGAAATTGCCAAAATTATTGACCACTGACTTACAGGTTTTGTGAATAACTGCCTTTCTTTGGGTCCCATAATCACTTTTTTCTCAGTTAGAGATATTTAGCTACAAGTCAAACGATTTTGAATTTTGGAATTGACCCCACAGATAAATCTAGTACAAGTCGGCGGAAATAAACAGACCATTCAAAATCCATGAAAAGCCCATATTACAAGCTTTTTGACTTTTGACTTTTGACTTCCGCCTTGCGGTACTAGGGGCTTGTACCAAAAATTCCCAATCCAAAATCTAAAATCCAAAATCTAAAATTTTTCGGTCATTAGTCATTAGTTTTTACGCCTACGATAGCTTGCATGGCATAGCTATGGGATATGATTTGAACAGAGTCCTTAATCATTATCGGAGTATGCATCCCCAACAACTAATGACTAATGACTACTTAGCAATATGTATTTTTACTTGTTTAGCACTACCTCTTTTTGATTGTTCAAAATTGCTAAATATTCACGACGTGTGCCATCTATCCGGTAATGGTCGCAAATTTGGCAGAGTTTCAAAACATCCAATCGGCTGAATAATTTTTGATGCTCAATTTTGTTATCAGTCCTCCAACGCCAAAAAGTTGTCCGATCAATACGGCGATTACTCTCAGGCCATCTTCGTCGGGATAAGAAATCGACTATTTCTTGTTCATAAAACGAGTAGCCTTTGGGCAACTTTAGAAGTTCTTCTCTTAACTCAATTAGCGGTATGAGTGGATCTAACTCAGATAGTCTCATGCCAGCAATCCTTTATAGTTTCGTTTCAGTCTAATTTTGTAGAATGCTTGATGCAGCACGGTTTAGTTATATGCAAGTGCATTGTCATCCTGCGTGTAGTTCCATGCATAGAAGCATGAGATAATCAAGCAAGTTTATGTCTCTGTATTTCTCTACTTGGAATTTCACAGGATTTAATTACCTTTCACATCATTTAGAATAAACATCATGATACTCAATTGCAACCCATACGCAACATATTTGATCATAAATAATTGGCAAAATGGCACACATCAATTCTGCAAATAATTTTTAGCAAATAGCCAGTTTGGAATACCTTAGTTTATGGAAGGTTTTGATACATAATTAATTAGTATCATTGTGTATAGCCAGAGAATAATTGTTAGTAAATAAATTTACATTCGACGCAAAAAAATCATTAATCAGTAGTTTGAATTAATTAAATATACAACAACTACAGGCACTTCCAGGTAAATAGACTCGCCCTTGAGAGGCATAGTAATGTTCCCTACGGCAGATGTAGTTGAAATAAATCAAAACTGCTGTATAGGTTAATTTATCCCCAGCATCAGGCTCCTTAGCTCTCAGGTTTGTAGTCATTCGCTCAGGAATTACTAATGGCTATATCAGACTGGTGAGATTTTTGACCATAGTCCCGATCTAGAAAATTATGCTTTTAAATTGAATCAATCTCTAGGCAGATGTAAAAACTAGTTAGATAAATCAGTTTAGCAATAATTAATATTGTTTATAGGTATATCAACAGTGGTATACAACAATAAAGATGGCATAATTAACTTGATAAACTGTTAACAATAAATACAACAAATCAAATCTATGCAATTTTTATGAAATTTTGATAAAGATAACTTAACTTTATGACATACTGATAAATCAGACTGTTAATAACTATTGAATTAATAGTTCCCGCCCTTCAAAGAGCATAGACAAAATGAGATTACAGCGATTCATGCTCTCGTTACCAAGTTTTGATAATCAGAGGCTAATGTTTCATGCAGCGCGCCAGACTCTTCGCAAAGCGGAGATGGCACGTCTGGCGGTACATGAATGGCTCAATCAGCATGATTTTGAGCTGGAAGAGTGGAAAAATAAAACCGCTTCTGAGCTTGGTATTAGTATTAGTGAGCTAGAGCAGAAATTATTAGCTGCTGGTCAGACACAGGCAATGAAAAGAAAAAACAATGATCAAGCTGATTCAGAAAGCAATTTTTGAGCTAGCTGAGTGAGATTGATACAGAACCATGTAGGTAATAACAATTGATATGCTCAAACAATCCCGCTTTATCAGCATTTTTCCCTGGTTAGACATCTGGAGTTGCATATAAGTTGCAATCGAGAATCAACGGGTCTAATATAATTGCAATTAGCAAATTAATAGGATGATGTGCATCAGGATGAAGTTTCGATATCAAACTATCCCCGCTCAAGTTGTCAAATAACTGAGATTTCCACTTTGCATATATCCACAATTGATTTGATAAGAGTAATTTTGTACCTAATAGATTCTTTTAAATTTGCTGATTGACAGAGAATAACTCTCCACACATATACATTTTACAAGCAACGTAGTGAACTTGAAGACATGGCTGCTTCTAAAATTGAAGCTGAATTAGAACAGTTGCAAGATGAGATCCGCAATTGTGAAAATTCTCTACTGAAGCTCATACAGGGAAAGAAAATTATGGTGAGAAATGTACCGCTAAACACTAGCGAGATAAATACACAACTGCAAAAGACCAAAATTGCCATTGTCGGCATGGCTTCTATATTTCCGCAAGCCAAAAATTTACAGGAATATTGGGAAAACATTATTCACAAAGTTGATTGTATTACTGATGTTCCGCCTTCGCGTTGGAGCATAGATGATTATTACGACGCTAACCCCAGAACACCTGACAAAACCTACTGTAAACGGGGCGGATTTATTCCAGAAATCGATTTTAATCCGATGGAATTTGGGTTACCACCCAATATCTTAGAAGTTACAGATATTTCTCAGTTGTTAGGTTTGCTGGTTGCCAAATCTGCGATAGAAGATGCTGGCTATGGTGAATCTCGGCAGTTTAATCGCGAACGCACGGGGATAGTATTGGGTGTAGCTATCGGTAGACAATTAGCCATGCCCCTCGGCGCAAGATTGCAGTATCCAGTGTGGGAAAAAGTGCTGAAAAGCAGTGGCTTATCTGATGAAGATACACAAAGCATCGTTGAGAAAATCAAAAGCGCATATGTGCAGTGGAATGAGAACGCCTTCCCAGGGATGTTAGCTAATGTGATTAGCGGACGAATTGCCAACCGCCTAGATTTGGGGGGAATGAATTGTGTCGTTGATGCTGCCTGTGCCAGTTCTTTGGGTGCGCTGAAAATCGCCATTAGTGAGCTAGTTGAACATCGTTCTGACATGATGCTGACTGGCGGTGTGGACACAGATAACTCGATTATGGCTTATATGTGTTTCAGCAAAACCCCGGCTGTTTCTCCCAGCGAGAATGTCAAACCCTTCGATGTAGACTCCGATGGGATGATGCTGGGTGAAGGTGTGGGAATGTTGGTACTGAAGCGCCTAGAAGATGCCCAACGAGATAATGACCGCATCTATGCAGTGATTACAGGTATTGGCAGTTCTAGCGATGGTCGCTATAAAAGCATCTATGCACCCCGGACAGAAGGTCAAATCAAAGCTATACATCGTGCTTATGAAGATGCAGACTGTTCCCCTGCAAGTGTCGGTTTAATTGAAGCACACGGCACTGGGACTATGGCTGGAGATCCCACGGAGTTCTCCTCTATCAAGGCAGTTTTTGGGAAAAATAACTCCAAACAACAACATATTGCCCTGGGAAGTGTCAAATCACAAATTGGACATACAAAAGCGGCTGCGGGTGCGGCTAGTCTGATTAAAACTGCCTTGGCTTTACATCATAAAGTATTGCCACCGACGATTAACATTACTCAACCCCACCCTAAACTGAATATTGAAAATTCTCCGTTTTATTTAAATACGGAAACCAGACCTTGGATTGCTGCCAATGACCAACCCAGACGAGCTGGTGTCAGTGCTTTTGGCTTTGGTGGGACTAACTATCATGTGGTTTTGGAAGAATACAACAGCGAACACAACCAGGCTTATCGCATACATAATAGTTGTGAAGCCGTGCTGATATCAGCTAAAACACCCGAAGAGTTGCGATCGCGCTGTCAAGAAATCCAAAATCAACTAAAATCCGATGGGGGAGAACGGTATTATGCAGAATTGATTGCGGCTGTGAAAGCTGTAGAAGTTCCGGTGACAGATGCCAGAGTGGGGTTTGTGGTTGATTCTCTGACTCAAGCTGGGGAGTTGTTACAAAAAACCATTGACTTGCTGAAAAAACAGCCCCAGGCAGAATCTTGGGAGCATCCCCAAGGAATTTACTATCGCCAAACGGGGATCAGCAAAAACCAGAAAGTTGTGGCGCTGTTTTCCGGTCAAGGCTCACAATACTTAGAAATGGGTCGGGAACTGGTTATTAACTTTCCTTGTCTCCGACAGGCTTATGCAGAGATGGACAGGCTTTTATGCCAAGATGGTTTACAGCCTGTGTCAGAAGTTGTCTTCCCAAATCCTGTATTCAATCCAGAGTCAAAAGCAGCCCAGATGTCAGCTTTGCAGATGACAGAATACGCCCAGCCAGCCATTGGGGCTTTGAGTACGGGTCTGTACAAGATTCTCCAACAAGCGGGCTTTAAGGCAGATATGGTCGCTGGACATAGCTTTGGAGAGCTGACGGCGCTATGGGCTGCGGGGGTGTTGAGTGAGGAGGATTACTGCTTTTTGGTGAAAGCTAGGGGTCAAGCTATGGCTACACCCAAAGATTCTCAGTTTGATACTGGAACCATGCTGGCGGTGAAAGGGGATGTGAGTCAGGTGAAAAAACTGATTCAGAATTTCCCGTTAGTGAATATTGCTAATTTAAATTCTCCTCAACAGATGGTGCTAGCTGGGACAAAGGCTGAAATTGCTAAGGTCGAGGAGTTGCTCACGGCTAAAGGGTTTCATCCTGTATTGCTGAAAGTTTCCGCAGCTTTTCATACATCTCTGGTGGCTTATGCTCTGAAACCTTTTGCTAACGCCATTGAAAGAATTAGTTTGCAGTCGCCACAAATCCCGGTTTACACGAATTTTACGGGGAAAACTTACCCCAATCAGCCAAAAGTTATCCAAAATATCCTCAAGGAACATTTGGGGAGTCAGGTGTTATTTCAAGAGGAAATTGAAAACATTTATGCTGAAGGCGGTTATTGCTTTGTGGAATTTGGGCCGCGAAATACGCTGACTAATTTAGTTAAGGAGATTCTGGGTCATCGCTCCCATATAGCTGTAGCCTTAAATACGCATCCTCAAAAAAATAGCGATCGCACTCTCCGAGAAGCTGTTATACAATTACGTGTCGCTGGTTTACCGCTGCTCAATCTCGACCCCTACCAAGTGCAGCGCCCCATCCCCACAGAACCTCAAAATCAAGTCTTGAATGTTCGCTTAAATAGCACTAACTATGTGTCGGACAAGACAAAGCAGGCTTTTGAAAAAGCTCTACAAAATGGGCATCAAGCAAAATTGCCCCTTAGCAACGGTAAGCAATCAGCCGCAGTTGCGAATCATCACTCAGCAACACCAGACTTTTTCACTTCTGAGAGCTGGCTTGGCCAAGCCATACCTACAGAGAACATAGCAATAGCAGTCAATGGTCGAACTAAATCTATGAACAACGGGAAATCAGATGCACAGGATAGCAAGTCTACACCAACCAATTCCGAAGCATCTGTGAATTATCACAGAGCGATCGATAACTTAGAGTACACCCTGATCGAGTTCAATCGCCATCAACGTCACATCTTGCAGGTTCATGAACAGTCTTTGAAACATCAGACAGAATATACCAAAACCTTCTTCGGGCTGATGCAACAACAGCATATCTTGTGGGGGAATGGTAAATTTATTCAGCAACAACCGCAAACTCAGCAACTGGCTATCTCCAGTACAGAGCGTAGCATCATGCGGTTCCACGAGCATCAAGCTGACAGCCTCCGCATTCATGAGCAGTATCTCAACTATCAGCAAGAATATACGAATAACTTTTTCCAATTAGTTCAGCAACATCAACTGCCGACCTCTGATGATATCACTCCCAACAGTCTGATCTCCGCGCTCAAATATCAAGATAGTTCTACTATTCCTTCATACCCAGAATATCAGCCTATTACAGTCACAAGTGCATCGGATGTGGCTAATAAATCTCAGCCTGTTTCCACTAATGGTAACGGGAATGGTAATGGGAATGGTAACGGCAAGGTTAATGGCAACGGTAACGGGAATAGTAATGGCAACGGTAACGGCGCACATCATCAAACAATACCAGTTCTAGATATTATTGCGCCCAACGAGAATCAAACTGCAACCATAGTAGCTGCACCACCAGTAGATATTGATGCTGCTACCCTCAGCCAAACTCTGCTCACCATTGTCAGTGATAAAACAGGCTACCCCAGCGAAATGTTAGAAATGTCGATGGACATTGAAGCTGATTTGGGCATTGATTCTATCAAACGCGTCGAGATTCTGGGAGCATTATTAGAAATATATCCCCATTTACCCCAGCCGAATCCAGAGGAATTGGGACAGCTACGCACCCTCGCTGAAATAGCTGAGTATATCAGGACTTTAGCACCAGCAAACTCAGTCACCCCTGCTGCAACCAGCAATGAGGTATTAGAAGCAGAAACTCCTGAAGCCGAAACTGTAACATCTCCCTCACCTTCTCCAATTCCAGATCATCTCAGCCAAATACTGCTCACCATTGTGAGTGATAAAACAGGCTACCCCAGCGAAATGTTAGAGATGTCGATGGATATTGAAGCTGATTTGGGGATTGATTCCATCAAACGTGTGGAAATTCTGGGAGCATTATTAGAGCTATACCCCGATTTACCCCAGCCAAACCCGGAAGAAGTGGCTCCACTGCGTACCCTGCAAGAAATCGTGGATTACATAGAACAGACGGTAGAAGAGGCAGGGGTGCAGGGTGCAGGGAGCAGGGGGGAAAGAGTGGAAGTAGTAGGGAGCAATTTATCTGCTCAGAGCCAGTCCCTAGTTCGCCGCAGTCCGGTTAAACTGAAATTTCTTCCTGAACCTGATTTTTTAGATTTCACCTTACCTGCACAGCATATTGCTTTGCTCACCGATGATGGTTCCCTGACTACGACAAAGTTAGCTGAGGCTTTAAGCAAGCGGGGCTGGAAAACCGTGGTTTTAAGTTTTCCTCAAACGTTGATTGGTAAACAATCGCCTTTACCTGACAGCATCAATCGCGTAGTTCTGTCAGATTTGAGCGAGGAGCATTTACAACAACAATTAACGGCGATCGCACATGAATATGGTAAAGTTGCCGCATTCATTCATCTCAATCCCTCAAGTCTGCAAAATACCAGTCATCATGTCTGCTATCCGGAAACCGAAAAATCTATCCTGCGTCACGTTTTTCTCACCGCTAAATACCTCAAAGAATCTTTGAATCAAGCAGCGGAGTCAGGACGCAGTTGTTTCTTGACTGTGGCTCGTCTGGATGGCGAGTTCGGACTAGGACAAAAAACTAACTTTGGTGCAATTAGTAGTGGATTGTTCGGACTCACCAAAACTTTGAACCAGGAATGGCCACCTGTATTTTGCCGAGCCTTAGATATCAGTCCTGATTTCGATGGGGAAACTGCGGTCAAGCATATCCTGGCTGAACTTCACGACCATAATCGATTGGTTGTAGAAGTGGGATACAGTTCACAAGGACGCACAACCTTAATCTGTGAACCAGAATCAGATGATATTTTTGAGTCTGCAATTCCTGATCCCCAATCCCAAGTATTTCTCGTCAGTGGGGGTGCAAAGGGGATCACAGCTAAATGTGTGATTGAATTAGCACAACGTTATCAATGCAGATTTATTCTCCTGGGTCGTTCTGCTGCTGAACCTGAACCTGTATGGGCGGAAGGTTACCTCGGCGAAGCGGAATTGAAAAAGCGGATTATGGAAGATTTCGTCGCTAAAGGAGATAAACCTACACCTGCAATGGTGCAGAAAAAGTTTCAAAGGATTGCATCCAGAAGGGAAATAGCCGCCACCTTACAAGCCATTGAGCAGGCGGGTGGACAAGCAGAATACTTGAGTGTGGATATTACCGATGCGATCGCCCTTTCTCTGGAAGTTGCTAGTGCAGTTGAGCGTTTGGGTGCAGTTACAGGAATTATTCATGGAGCCGGGAATCTCGCTGATAAGCGGATTGAGAAGAAAACAGTCCAAGATTTTGAAACGGTTTACGCGGCGAAAGTGAACGGTTTAGAAAACCTGCTGCGCTGTATCCCAGCTAGTGAATTGCAATATTTAGTGCTGTTTTCCTCTGTGGTCGGCTTTTATGGCAACGTGGGACAATCAGATTATGCGATCGCTAATGAAATTCTCAACAAATCAGCCCATCTCTTCAAACGCAACCATCCTCATTGTCATGTAGTCGCAATTAATTGGGGACCTTGGGATAGTGGAATGGTATCTCCAGAATTAAAAAAAGCTTTTGCTGAACGAAATATCGCCACAATTCCCCAGGAAATTGGAGCGCAGACGTTAGTTTCCCAACTGGGACAAAAACACCACCAAACCACACAAATAGTAATTGGTAGTCCTCTTGTCTACACTCCAGAAGCATTCAGCCCAGAGTTAAAAAGCTTTCGTATCCAGAGGCAATTAACATTAGCAGCAAACCCATTTTTATCTGACCATGTGATTGCCGGTAAACCAGTTCTTCCCGCCACCTGTGCCTTTGCCTGGATTGCTAATACCTGTGAACAACTCTATCCCGGTTACAAATTCTTTAGTTGCCAAAACTTCAAAGTTTTGAAAGGAATTATCTTTGATGGTGATCAAGCCAATGAATACATTTTAGATTTAGAAGTTTCTCCTAAATCTGATCACAATCAAATCGAATTTCAGGCTAAAATATGGAGTAACAATTCTGGGAAAACTCGTTATCATTTCAGTGCTAATATCACACTACGGCAACAAATTCCAGTAGCTCCCACCTATGAGTTATTTAACCCCGAACGAACAAACCTCGATATCAGCGCATCATTTTATCAAAACGGAGCATCAAGCTTATTTCATGGTTCCGCTTTCCAGGGCGTACAAAGTGTTTTAAATATTAGCCCTGAGACAATAACTATAGATTGCCTATTGCCTAACTTAGACGCAACAAAACAAGGGCAGTTTCCAGTCCAAACATTCAACCCTTATATTGTTGATGTTCAGATACATTCACTGTGGATTTGGTCACAATATTTTCATCAAGTAGGTTGTTTACCTTCAGAAATCCATAATTTTGAGCAGTTTGCCAACCTACCATTTGGTGAAAAAATGTATATCTCTTGCCAAGTGAAATCCAAGTCAGAATCGGCAGTGGTGGCTGATGTAATCACACACGATGTCCACGGAAGAATATATTCCCGGATGATGGGTGCTAGAGGCATTGTTTTACCTCGCAACTTAGGAACGGTTTAAAACTACAGCAGTTTCCAATGATATAAGGTACATCTTAGCCCCCTCATCGCTTGCGGGGAGGGGGTTGGGGG
>NZ_CAWQOY010000110.1:0-57753 GCF_963896525.1 Nodularia sp. LEGE 04288 | reverse complement strand
GTGGGGAGTGGGGAGTAGGGAGTGGGGAGGGTGTCTAAGTTTGATTATCCATTGATGTCTTAACCTTCTGGGCGGTTGCTTGATTGTAGTAATCGTCAAGAATTACAGCAGTTTTCATGTATTTAGACCACACTCTTGATTCCTCTCTGCGCCTCTGCGCCTCTGCGTGAAACAAAAAATGTAATTCATTTACCCGAAAATCGCTGTAACTGAACTTGATCACCAATTAGCCTAAAACCATGAACTTGGCTGCTGCAAAAACTCCTCTTCCGATGCAGTGGAAGTCCGTCCTAAAATGCTATTACGATGAGGAAAACGCCCGAAACGCGCAATTATTTCTTGATGAATAAATGAGTTTTCAATTGCTTTCACACTATCAGCATCATGACTCAGTTGCTGAAATAGCTTGACACCCTGACGCTGATGGGTAAGGTTTTCACTGTGTTCAAAAGGTAAATAAATAAACCAGCGTTGCACAGGCAAAAATTGGCAGTCATAGCCTTGTACAACTGCGTGTTGGGCGGCTGAAAGTGCTTCCCAGTCAGTTGCAAAGGCTTCAGGCGTACCACGAAACATATTTCGGGGAAACTGATCCAATAGTAGAATCAGTGCTAAACAGGTTTCGGCTGAATCAATCCAGTCGTCTAAATACCCTGCTGCGGCTTTTTGGTAATCACAGAGGAACTGATTGCGGATTTCCTGATCAAATTCGGCTGTTTTCTGAAACCAATTAGCCTGTGGTTTGCCATAATCAGGTGCATCTGGATAACCAAACCAAAATTCCAAAATTGTTTTTGCCTGTGACATTACCTTTATTGAACCTTACATAAAACTTGTCGCATTTTACGCATATTTGCAGGCAATTCAAAATTCATGGCTTGTTGAATGAAAATTGAAGGCATGGGGATATTAGGCGTAGCTTTGACTTGATATGCCAACAAAGTGCCATCGCCAAAATCTTTTAAATCTAAAATGGCTGCAAAGTCAACAAAAGTTCCTTTTTGCATCCGGAATTCAATTTGTTGCCCTAGTAATTCTACAACCTCAAGATAGATTTCCATTTGAACTGTAAAAAATAAAAAGGTTTTTTGTGCTACTTGATACAGTTGTTTGACTTCACCTCTGGATAAAACTTCGCTTTTGGTGACATCAGGAAAATACTGTACCCAACGAGGGTAATCAGTTAATTGTTGCCATACTTGCGATCGCAACAGCGGTAAATACATACAAGCGGTCACAGATCCACCCCAGGCTGTATGGGATTGCGTTTGCAACAAAATTTCACCCTGCATCAACGACGATTGCTTTTCGTGACTCCAAGGCATATTCAAACCTTTAATAATCGAGTCTGAGAGATGAAACGCAGACATATTAATTTCAGTTACTCCTCAAGTTCTCCCACTGTCAGCCCTGAAACTGCGAACCACTTAGATAGGATTGAGTCCAACCAACTAAATTCTAGTTCCATTGCTATATTGCCTAAACCAATCATTTTTAGGGAATTATTCCGGAATTATACTGTAAAAACTGTATTTGTTATCACTTTTTATTAAAAGCATAACTTAGTGAGCTTTAAAATAACACTACTTCTGGAGCAAAATCGGGCATTGCAACAGCTAGAATATTGACACTCCCCGCGATAAATCGATGGGGATTCTTGGCTCAACGAAACCACTTAACCTAGAGTCCTTGCGTCATCTAGACCAGAGGTGGGATTCTCCCCAAGCGTTAATTCGGGTATGCCCTACCCTATTTGCATCATTAGTGCAAGTCCTGTTTTGTTTGAAACAATTGGTTTCAAAATACTGATTCGTGTTTCGACTTCGCTCAACACAAGTCTAGCCCCTATGAATCTTTTACCTACTGCTAGGAGGAAACTAGAACAATGCAGTAGAACCGCATAGATTCAATTATCTTGGCGAAGCCTCTCCCTTTGGGAGAAGGTTCAGTGCTTTGTCTTTCGACGGCTAGGTTTTTTAAGTGGTTGATTACCTTTCCACTACAATTACTATAGCAGCATATTGCTACACTCATAAATTGAAAGCCGTCGTAAAACAACGGGGCTTTATACCCAATTTTTCGGTAATCTTGATTTGAGAGGGCAATTAAGTGAATCAATCTTCTTTAAATCGGACATTAACCCAAATTTTTGGCGTTCTTCTCGGCATTGGGCTAGCCGTCTGGGTGCTGAGAGGTTTTGGCATTTTGACGTTTATTCCAGGTGGAGTTATTGGACTATTATTGCTAGGGGCGATCGCCATCGGGATTATTAGCTATGTCCAAAGAACCTGGTGGCGCTTGTAGTCTCAGTATATAAAACAAGACAAAACGATGGAAAAGTATGTATGTAGTGTTTGCGGCTACGAATATGACCCCGAAATTGGTGATCCTGATAGCGGTATAGCCCCAGGAACACCCTTTGAAGATATCCCAGAGGATTGGGTCTGTCCAGTTTGCGGCGCGACAAAAGATTTATTTGAACTGTTAGAACTGTGAAAATAACGGCTAGCCTAGAAGTAGGTATTGATATATAGAGACGTTTTTTAATTTGCTGCCGTTAAACATTGTAGTTATTGGGGGTGGGGCGGCCGGATTTTTTGGCGCGATCGCTTGTGCTAAAGTTAATCCTCACGCCCAAGTCACGTTACTCGAAGCTAGTCGTCAACCACTGGCGAAAGTCCTAATTTCCGGTGGAGGACGCTGTAACGTCACTCACGCTTGCTTTGAACCAGAGAGATTAGTCCTAAATTACCCCAGAGGTGGAAAAGCTCTGCGGGGTGCTTTTAGCCGCTTTCAAGCTCAAGATACAGTCGCTTGGTTTACAGACCACGGTGTACATCTGAAAACAGAAGCCGATGGGCGGATGTTTCCCATTACAGATAATTCCGAAACCATAGTGGAATGTCTAATTAAAGCCACAGCCAAATTTGGGGTAGAATTACGCCTGGGAACACCAGTAGTGTCCGTCAAAAAAGTTAACCCAGAAGCAGGATTTGAAATTCTGTTGAAATCGGGAGAAACGAAAAAGTGCGATCGCCTACTCTTAGCCACAGGAAGCAACCCTGTGGGTTATAAAATTGCCAGGGACTTTGGTCATCACATCGAACCCCCTGTACCGTCTTTATTTACCTTTAATATTCCCGACCCCAATCTCAGAGCATTGGCTGGCGTGAGTGTTCCGACTGTGCAGTTACGGTTAGCTGGTACAGGAAAACCCCCACTCGAACAAACTGGACCATTATTAATTACCCACTGGGGTATGAGTGGCCCGGCTGTCCTCAAACTTTCGGCTTGGGGTGCGAGATTTCTCCACGAAAACCGCTATCAAGCCACATTATTAGTCAATTGGCTCCCTGATTTCAGCGCCGAACAAGGGCGACAAAAAATCTTAGCCGTCAAAACACAATGGGGCCAAAAAGCGATCGCCTTGCATCGCGGCGTTGATCTACCCCACCGCCTTTGGCAATACATTGTAGACCGTGCAGGTATTACCACAGAAGAGCGGTGGGCAGAAATATCCAACAAAAAATTAAATCAGCTAGTGCAAGAACTGACTCAAGGAGAATACTTAATCAAAGGAAAAGGAGTGTTTAAAGAAGAATTTGTCACCTGCGGCGGTGTCAACCTCAAACAAGTCAACTTTAAGACAATGGAGAGTAAGTTAATTCCTGGTCTTTACTTTGCCGGAGAAATTTTAGATATTGATGGCATTACCGGTGGTTTTAACTTCCAAAGTGCTTGGACTACCTCATATTTAGCTGGCAACGCCATGAGTAGCTAAAATCGTATAAATAAATACATAGAATTAGGCAATATTGTACTCAAAATGTCAAAATATCCTAATTTTATGAGTATTACGTTTTTACACATCATTGTGTTTTTGACATACCTCCTCTTCTTGAAGGAGAGAGGATTCCTTAACGCTTCATTGGGTCGATGCTCCCGAAATAGTCTTACCATCCCTCGACGTTCGTTTAAAGTCTCCCAATGCCCTCTGGCGACTATATTCTAATATTACCAGAAAGCCGTCCTAAAAGGACGGGGCTTGTATCCCATTATTTTCGGTCAAAATATCTAGGACTTACGCACTGTATAAATTTCTGATTTTGTGAGTTAACGGAAATAGGACATTTCAGGCTTTTATCAATACATCCCTGAATCAATAGCGTAGACTTAGCCCGCCCCAGGCATCGCCTAAAAAGTGTGGGAAAATCAAGGTTTAATGCCTAAAATCCATACCCCCTATTTGGTTTGTCCTGTCAATGCGTAAGTCCTAATATCCATCATATTCAAATATAAAGTTTTAGTAAATGTTACATAAAGATTGAATATTTGTATAAACTTTACTTTGCAGTAATATTAGGATAAGACTTAGATTGTATCTTGCACCTCTCCGTAGTGAACCAGAAACCGTAAACAGATGGGCGATATAACTACCTAATTTTTATGGTCTTTTTTCGCTAAATCAAGGTTTGGGTTTAATACTGAGTAACTAAATTAAATCGCTAATTTTTATGAGTGCAAGATGTGATTTAGGTAATAAAAATCTACATTTTCTGAACTTGACCGCTAACATCAGGTAATTTGTACATCAGTACAATTGTGTAATCTACTGTTTCTGGAGGAGATGTGCCCTGTAAATGAGATATTAAATCTCCATCTAAACCTATTTTGTTGATGCAATATCAGTAAAACACAGTTTGACTTACAGTGTTGTAAAAATTTGTAAAGCTGTGATATCTGCATCCACTAATTTTCATAATCACTACTTTCTGCTCAGACAAAAATAGAATTTTTGTGCAGACATTTACTGGTTGAGAAAAAAAGTTTGGTATCTTATTGAACCTTAAGAGTAAAAAAAATTTCACAACACCGTGTTATGAGGTGCTGAAATCGAGCATTTTCCATAGATTGTATTTAACATAGCCAACTTAGATCCAGTGTTAACGAACTATGAACAATCAAAGTATTAAAGTTGATAAATTGAACGAAGCTGCACTAGATTTACGTGCGCCTGTACGCCTGAGACTACGGAAAGGCTCATGGTCGCTGCGATTGATCACACTGATATCGTTAGATTACATTTTTCTATTCGTTGCTTGGACATTAGCTGAATATTATACTGCCTCAGAGCCTTCTCTTTGGTATACAAATGAATACTACTTACCAAACTTAATAACAATATTAATTCAAATAGGTACACTATGTTTGGAAGGTAATTATCAAACCGGGCGAAAACGTTATGACTATTGGAATATTATCAAAAGCCTGACTTTTGCACATGGATTAATCATATTAATCCACTTTCTGCACGAATCATCTGTAGAACTTACTACTTCAGAATTGATATATTCTTGGTTATTCAGCTTATTTTTTGTCTACATTGGTAGATTAGGAATAGCTGTTACAGTCAACTATTTTCGCCAAATCAAATTATTAGGACGGAATGCAGTTTTTATCATCTGTAATTCTCAAGATAATGAACAAATAATTAGTCTACTAAACAAAGAAAATAAATACATCATTCGGGGCATAGAAGCTCCCAAAGCCTTAGATAGATCCTATCGCCAAAACACTGTAGAAAAGCTGAAAGAATTAGGTGTCACAGAAGTTTTTATTTCTTGGGATGCTATCAAAAATAGAATGTTTTTATACTGGTTATTTGAAGTTGATGGTATAACCGTACACATTTTACCAATGGAATTAAAACGAATTCATCGAAAAGTCGATTTTCAAAAAATAGGTGGAATGACTTGTATAAATTTTCCTTGTGCAGTTATTACAGGGAAAGATTTTTGGATCAAGCGAACTTTTGATTTTTGTTTTACTGCTTTATTCCTCATGTTCACATTTCCCATTTATATAGCAATATCTCTAGCTATAAAAATGGATTCCCCCGGTTCGATATTTTATAGACAGACTCGTGTAGGTTTACATGGACAAACATTCCAAGTATGGAAGTTCCGTACTATGAGGGCTGATGCAGAAAAATTACAAAAAGAACTAGAAGCTTTAAATGAAACAAAAGATGGTATCCTCTTTAAAATAAAAGAAGATCCTCGCATTACTCATATAGGTAAATTTCTGCGTCGTTATAGTTTGGATGAATTGCCTCAACTCTTTAACGTTTTATGCGGGGAGATGAGTCTAGTTGGTCCTCGCCCTTTACCAACTAGAGATGTCGATAATTTTTCTGAAAGCCATTTTATTCGTCATGAAGTTTTACCTGGAATTACCGGACTATGGCAAGTTTCCGGACGTTCAGATATGCTCGATTTTGAGCAAGTCATAAATCTTGATATTAGCTACATTGAAAATTGGTCACTGCGATTAGATTTTGAAATTTTGCTCAAAACAATTAGCGTTGTTTTAAAAAAAGAAGGAGCATATTAAAAATAGGCACAAAAAAATATGAAACCTGACGTATCTGTGATTATTCCGGCATATAACACTGAAACTTATATTGCCCAATCAATAGAGTCTGTATTATTACAAACTCTGAATAACATTGAAATTATTGTTGTAATGGAAAACAGGGTTTGCATCTGGGGTTATCAAAGCCCTTGTTCAAACGAAATTTTTTAATTCAAAATGGTATTCAGTATGATGAGAAGCTAGATATAGCTGAAGATTTTTGGTTAGACTTAAAGTGCTTAATTGATGGCGCACGCTTTGTACTTGTACCTGAACCATATTATTTCTATCGCTCCCGGTCAGGTTCTTTAGTATCCTCAAGTCCCAGAAAAAATCTTGAGAAATCTTGTCATAAAATTGAAAAATTCATTAGAGAAGAGGATGCAGTTCACAGTTATCCTAATTTATTTCGAGCTTTGTCCAAAAGTTTTACAGTCTTCAAAAGAAACTTAGCTTATTACCGTGTAGTTGAACCGCTAAAGCAAAAAAAATGGTTATCTGCCTTGATTCAGATGGTATACAACCCCTATTTTTTTATCCACGTTTTCTTTCAAATCCCAGGGATAATTGACCGCAGAATTCAATATTATTTATTGGGAAATAAATCAGCATTGAAATTGCTGTATCATGCCAAAAAAAAACCTGGAAAACCTAAAATTAATAAGTCAATAAATTAAATAATGGGACAAAAAAAGCTCCTAAAAAATTCATTGTCACTTTTAGTAAATCGTTTAACACAGGGATTTACAACTTTCGTAATTAGTGCAGCCATAGCTCGTAATCTAGGCGCTCATGTACTAGGGCAATACTTACTAGCAATCAGCTACTACTACATTTTTGTCAACCTCTTTTCCCAAGGACTTAAAACCTTATTTACCAGAGAACTAGCTCGCAATCCCACAGAAACGCCTGTTTATCTGGTTAGTGGTTCTATATTGCAGTTAATTTTCAGCATCATTGGTTATGTATTACTAGTTATTGTTGTATTCTTATTACCCTATGCTTCTGATACTTCAGTTATTTGCTATATTCTGGGCTTAACTATCGTGCCTTTTGCGCTTTCTAACATCACAGAAGCGATTTTTCAAGCTCAAGAAAGAATGTACCTAATAGCTGTATCTACAGTACCAGTTTACATACTGCGTTTAGTAGCCATGCTTTGGGTAATGCAATTGAATTATGGCATTAAACATATTGCTGGAATCTTGGTAATTTCAGAATTTTTGATTCTGGCGATAGAATGGCTGTTGCTAATTAAAATAGTTAAACCAAAGTGGCAAATTAGTCCAAATTTCATGTGGAATACCACCAAGAATGCTAGAACATTTTTTGCTATTGAAGGTATAGGAATTATTGCCAGTAAGACCGATGTACTTATCATATCTCTTTTAGGTAGCGAGTTGTTCGTAGGTCTTTATGGTGCAGTAGGACAACTGATGCAACCCTTCTTTATTATTGCTAGTAGTTTAATGTTGGCAGCATTTCCTGGTATGTCAAAAGCAGTAGATTTAGGACGTGAACAGCAGCGCCAAGTGACTGAAAATATTATTGAAATGCTACTTTGTATGGCGTTACCTTTTTTAGTAGGGCTATTATTTTTTGGCAATGAATTGCTAATATTTGTTTATCAAGAAGAAAATTTTCTCCAGGCAAATGTAATTTTACGGATTATTTCGCTAACACTTATTACATCCATATTTTCTCGAACCTTCAGCTATGTACTGATTGCTAATGGATTTGAGAAATTTAACCTCATAGAAGTAGTTGTCACAACTGTTGTTGGTGGATTGGCAGGTATAGTATTGGTTTCTCAATTTAAATTAGTCGGTGCAGCATTCATGAGTTGGGTAATGGCTTTTACTAACCTGAGCTTACTTATGTATGCTGTATATAGTCGGCTATTTTCATTGCGTTTATGGCGGGTTTTTCGTCGCCCATTAATCATCTGTGGATTAATGTCTATTGTTCTATTTGTCCTGAAAAATCTGAGTTTAAATTTCTTAATAACTCTGATAATCGCCACTTCTTTTTATCTTGTATTTGCTAGTTTAATTGCTATTTATGCACTTGGAGGTTACCTTTCTACGTGGCAGAAAATTTCAAATGCATGGAATAAAACTGTACCTAAAAGATGAAATTACTAATTATTAAATATAAAACTATACCATTTCCATATGAAGACCCATAGAAAGAACCCCATGAACTGCGGAAACTCTCCTGATCCCTACAGCCCTTTTCCTAAAGGAGACACTACGTGAAGGTAATTGGAGGTTGGGAGGGGTCAAAATAATGTGCAGTATGGCTACGCCACGCCAAATATTACAGAAACTTCGTGTTAGATGATACATAAAAAAATGAAAATTTGTTTATTGCATTTTGGTTTTGATGAATACAGTATACAATTGGCAAATAGCTTAGCCGAATACATTGATTTGAATCTAATTCAAACCGAAAAAGTGTCAGCCATAAGTAAAGATATTTTAGATCCACGCATCCGTGTATTTCGGTTAAAAAAACCCCGTACTCGTGATCCGCGCAATCTACTTGTAATGAATAAAATGATGCACCTCATTAGAGAGGTACAACCGGATGTACTGCACGTTCAGGAGACTAACGAACCTTGGTATGACTTGACGCTGTTGCTAAACAAAATGCCACCTTTAGTTACTACTATTCACGACGTATTCCGTCACCCAGGCGATCGCGATCTGATCCCAGGTTCCGAGTATACGCGCAGAATAGCTTTCTATCGTTCTCAGCAGCTAATTGTCCACTCTAAATTGCTTAAGGACGTTCTAACACAACAATTCCGCTTACCTGAAAAACGAATTAATGTTCTGCCCCATGGAGAACTTGGCACTCTGTTTCAACACTGGGCAGATGATACAGTATATCCTCGCGAACCTTACACACTGCTATTTTTCGGACGCATTTGGCCTTATAAAGGTTTGAAATATTTATTGCAAGCCATGCCTCTGGTTGCTGAACGTATTCCCGAAGTCAAGTTAATTATTGCAGGACGGGGAGAAAATATCGATCAACTCTTGAATTATTGGGATAGAACACGCTGCGAAGTTTTACACAATTTTATCCCTGTTGAAGCTGTCGCAGCTTTATTTAAGCGCAGTGCGGCAGTAGTTCTGCCCTATATTGAATCTTCCCAAAGTGGAGTAGCGGCAATTGCCTATGCTATGGGAACGCCAGTTATTGCATCCAATATCGGCGGTTTAGGGGAAATGATTCGACACGAACAAGATGGTCTGCTTGTGCCACCTCAAGATATTCATGCTTTGGCTAATGCGATCATTCGGCTGTTGAGTGATTCTAACTTGCAACACAAGATGCAGAAAGGAGCATTGGCTCGCTGTCAAGAAGATTTGAATTGGTCAAATATTGCTGCTCAAACTGTAGAGGTTTACAGTAAAGCCATCACCAGCAAAAATACCCCACAATTTGGCTGATGAAAAAAAATCTGTTATTTGCCGAAAAAGCTTTTACAGTTCTATCGTTATTACATTATTCTGGCGGGCCATTAGTTGTGATCGCGGCAGGAGGTATGAGCGAAGGAGATGGATCAGGAGGATCTGCTGATTTTGCCGTGGTTCAGTTGGTCTTTTTAGTGATTTATCTGGTTACCTTTTGTTTACTTGTCTTGCGTTGGAAAAAAGTAATTAATGTCATAACTAAAGATGGGTTGATATGGGCCTTGGTCATCCTGGCTCTGTTCTCCATTTTTTGGTCTGATGTGCCGAATCTCACTAGAACCCGTAGTATAGCCCTTTTTGGGACAACTCTTTTTTCACTTTACTTAGCCAGTCGCTACACTTTAAAAGAGCAGTTGCAACTTCTAGCATGGACATTTGGTATAGCTATATTCGCAAGTTGTGTATTTATTCTAGGATTGCCAAAATACGGGCGAATGACTGGAGTTCATTGGGGAGCTTGGCGGGGAATTTATTATCATAAAAATGTTCTGGGCAAAGTCATGGCTCCCAGTGTATTTGTGTTTTTATTAATGGCGTTGGAAACACAAAAAAGAAGGAACTTTTATTTGTTCATGAGCATTTTATCAATCTTCTTAATCATCAGGTCAGGCTCATCATCCCCACTAGGGAATGTTTTTATCATGACCTTGGTATTATCTTTAGTTCGTGTTGTCCGGTGGCGATATGATTATATGATTCCGGGCTTAGTTGCTCTTGTCACACTAAGCACAATCTTACAAATATTTTTGCAGAGTAATGCAGAAGCTATCGCAGCTTTATTCGGTAAAGATTTAACGCTAACTGGTCGAACAAATATGTGGCCATATATCTTTGATAAAATTTGGGAACGTCCTTGGTTGGGTTATGGATTTGGTGCTTTCTGGTTAGGCTTACAGGGTCACTCTGCCTATGTCTGGTACGGAGCTGGTTGGAAATCTCCAAACAGCCATAATGGTTATTTCGATCTCTTGCTAGAGTTGGGATTCGTAGGCTTATCAATATATCTGGTCGGATTTTTCACGAGTTTATGGAAGGGACTAAATTATCTCCGATTCGTTAAAACTCCTGATGGCTTTTGGCCAGTAATATATCTCATATATATTGTCCTAGCCAATTTTACAGAAAGTACATTAATTATCCAAAACGATTTTTTCTTGGTAATTCAATTCTCAATATTCTTTGGATTACGCGTACCTCAATCACCAGTAATTGACTCTGGTTTAACGCAGGAAATACCAGGAGTTAGAGATAACAAAAAGAAATTTAAAAATACTCTATATAAATAATTATGTTGCCAAAAAATATGGATATGACTAATAACAATCCACCAGAAAGAATTAGAGTATTAATGCTTGGTGCTAGTCTCGATATCCAGGGAGGAATTACATCAGTTGAAAAACTAATTCTCGATCATCTACCTCCAGAATTACAAGTTCACCATGTTGGCACATTTGCCCCCGGATCTGCACGGCATAACGCTATAGTATTTATCAAAGCAATTAAGAAACTTGTGTGGGCTTTGCTGCAAGCAGAAGCTGACATAGTTCACATTCATTTTGCTGAACGAGGCAGTACTCTTCGCAAAGCAATCATTGTACTGATTTTATTAATTTTTCGCCAGCCTTTTATTCTTCATGCTCACGGTGCAACATTTCAAGAATTTTATGCTGGACTTCCTAGTTTGATACAGTATTTTTTAGGAAACTTATTTGGTAAATGTAATAAGTTTATCGCCCTATCTGAAAGTTGGAAATCTTATTATTCAAAAGTATTTCAGTTGGAAGAAAGTCAAATTACAGTCCTACATAATCCTGTGAAATTTCCATCGAATGTTCCAGATCGTCAGGGACATCCTTTGGTAAAATTTATTTTTTTGGGGCTGATTGGCAAACGTGGCGGCGCACTAGATTTAGCTAAGTCTATTATTGCTTTTCCTAAGCAAGATAAAGGAGCATTTGATTTGATTAGGGCATTGGCAGCATTGCCAGAATCAGATAAGAATTGTGCAGAATTAGTTTTGGCAGGAAATGGAGATTTAGAAATAGCTCAAAATCTCATCAAAGAACTAGGAATTGAAAACAAAATTACTATTTATGAGTGGTTAAATCCTGCACAGAGAGATGCTCTCATGGCAGAAGCAGATGCATTTGTCTTGCCTTCCTATAATGAAGGTCTTCCTATGTCAATGTTAGAGGCTATGGCTTGGGGTTTGCCTGTGATTGTAACGCCAGTTGGTGGCATCCCTGAAGTAATTGATCACAATAAAAATGGTCTCATAGTAGAACCAGGAAATCAGGAACAGTTAGTTGAAGCCATACAAATCCTCATTAGAAATCAAGCCTTAAGATATTCATTGGGAAGTGCGGCTCGTACTAGTATTGAGTACTTAGACATCAAAAATTACATGAATTCCCTGTTAGATGTGTATACATCAATAATTAAAGAAAAAACTAATTTTAGTCGCAAAAAAAAGATAATCTAATCAAATATCTACAATTTTCTCAAACTTTCCCATTATGACAATTTGGAGATAGCCCAATATGCAATCTAAACTCAAAGAGATATCGCCCTTAGAACATCGTTATATTCTCGGTATGCGTGTGGATGCTACTAGCTACAAAGACGCAACTGAAAGAATTTTAGCTTGGGCTGAAAAAAAACAGAGCAAATGTGTTTGTCTTGCTAACGTCCACATGACGATGGAAACCTTTGATAACCCCAAATTTGCTCAAACAGTTAACAGTGCTGATTTGGTTGCGCCGGATGGGATGCCTTTAGTATGGGCTTTAGGATCTCTCGGTGTCAAAGAAACATCGCGAGTTTACGGTCCGACTCTCACCTTATATGTGTGTGAAGCGGCAACATTGATGAATATTTCCATTGCTCTTTATGGGGGTACACCAGAAAGTTTAGCTGCATTTGCTGGATTTTTAGAAAAAAAGTTTCGGGGGATTAATATTGTTTGCCAAATTTCACCGCCTTTCCGTAAATTGAGTCCAGAAGAAGATGCTGCTTACACCCGCCAAATTGCTGAATCAGGAGCGCAAATTCTGTTTGTAGGTATTGGCTGTCCTCGACAAGAATTGTGGATTGCGGAACATAAAGATCAGATTCCAGCCGTGATGCTAGGTGTCGGTGCTGCTTTTGATTTTCATTCTGGTCGTGTGAAGCAGGCTCCAATGTGGATGCAAAAAATAGGTTTAGAGTGGTTATTTAGGCTGATCATGGAACCAAGACGCTTATGGAAACGCTATTTTTTGCATAATCCTCGTTATATCTTATTTTTTACGATTCAATTGATTGGTAGTTGGCTGGGACTATAATAATAGTATCCTAAGAAAAAATTGTCTGATGCTTGATTTTAGAACCTAAGTGCTAAAAATTTTATGCAATCCAGAGAAACAGTAGATATACACTTAAGCAAATATTTATCTAGCTTGAAACGTCATAGGTGGCTAGGATTAGGTATATTGGCTGCAACAGTTGCGGCTAGTGTATTAATGACCACCTTAGTGAAGCCATCCTATGTAGCAGAAGGAAAACTTATATTCAAAGCTCCCCCTAAAATAGTAGGAGCAAACCTGCTTGGTGGCACAGATAATGATGGTAATTTGAAGTCTGTTGTATCTAGCCAGAATCCCATCAATACAGAAATAGAGGTGATTTTTTCACCTGCTATTTTGCAAAAAGTATTAGACGATTTGCAACTAACAGACGATAAAGGAGAACGATTGAAAATAGAGGACCTCCAGAGATCTCTGTCATTAAGAATTATTGGGGGAACGGATGTTTTAAGTCTGACATATCAAAGTAAAGACCCGGAAGCAGCGGCGGCAGTAGTTAATAAATTGATGAATGTTTATATAGAAAATGATATCCTTACCAGTAGAGCCGAAGCAAAAGAAACTCGACAGTTTATTGCCAAAGAATTACCTCAAAATGAAGCTGCTGTACGAAAAGCTGAATTAGCACTACGTGAATTTAAAGAAAAAAATAAAGTTGTCAACCTATCACAAGAATCTAATTCAGCAATAGAGTTAATGACTAATTTAGATAGTCAGATTGCTAATATTCGGTCGGATTTAGACCAGGTAATTGCCCAGAGAAATGCTCTGAGTAATCAAGTAGCTCTGAATGAGGAGCAGGCACTCAATGTGATTCTTTTAAGTCAATCACCCGCAGTGCAAGGAATTATGGCACAACTTCAAGAGATAGAGCGAAAGTTAGCAACTGAAGGTAGTCGATTCCAAAATGAAAACCCCTCAATTATTTTACTAGAAGAGCAAAAAACTAACTTAGAGTCCCTTCTGCAAGAACAAATTGAACAGACTATTGGTAGTCAAATATCAGTTTCCCAAGGACTATTGCAAATTGGTGAACTTAAACAAAATCTGATTAGCGATTTTTTGGCAGCAGAAGTGCAACGCTTAAGTTTAGCCAAAAAACTAGATTCCCTGTATAGTTCTCGTAAAATCTACGAAAATAGAATAGAAATAATCCCCCAGTTAAAAGAAAAAGAAAATCAGCTAGAACAGGCAGTTGAATTAGCTCAATTTACATATCAAGCTCTATTAAAACAGTTTCAAGAGTTAAAGTTATCAGCCAATAAAAATACATCGATTGCCCGGATCATTGTTCACGCTTTAGTTCCCGAAAAGTCATCATCAGGGACGAAATTATTAATTGTGATTATCGGCTTCCTCTTCGGGACGTTTTTGTCAATTACGACGATTTTATTGCTGGAAATGAGAGATAGGTCTCTCAAAACAATTCAGGAAATCAGAGAGATATTTGGATATACATTGCTGGGAATTATTCCCTTAGTTGGTAAAAAAGCACGTCCCCATAATCGAGATGTGGAATCAAAGATTCCAGAGATTCCTGTGAGGGATACACCCCACTCTCTCACAAGCGAAATGTACCGGATGATTCAAGCGAATCTGAGATTTTTGAGTTCAGATAAAGTGCTAAAAACTATTGTGGTGACTAGTGCAGTTCCACAAGAAGGTAAGTCTACAGTTTCAGCTAATTTAGCAGCAGCGATCGCTCAACTAGGTCGTCGAGTGTTACTAATTGATGCAGATATGCGCGTCCCTTCTCAGCATCATATTTGGCAATTAACCAATGCAGCAGGTTTGAGTGAAGTACTTGTTGGTCAGGCTGAGTTTAAAACTGCTGCGTGTAAGGTAATGGATGGTCTTGATATCTTAACTGCTGGAGTGAGACCTCCCAATCCGCTAGCTTTGCTTGATTCTAAACGAATGGCATCTTTAATCAATAGTTTTTCAGCCGAGTATGACTTTGTAATTCTTGATGCTCCTCCTATGCTGATTGCCGCCGATGCTCTGACTCTCAGCCAAATGACTGACGGCATTATATTAGTTGCTCGGACTGGAGTAATTGACTCTAGTAGCGCTCATGCTGCTCAAGAGATGTTAGAGCGTTCCGGTCATAATGTCTTAGGTTTATTGGTTAATGGAGTCAGTGAAAAAAATGAATCTATTATTAATCCGTATCATGCCAAAGAATATGTTCATGTTGAAGAGTTGGCAAAATAGATGGTTTTAGCTTGAGTTATGTGGGTTAAATTTACCCCTTTTACAAATCTCTAGGAGGCAGAAATTTGTTGATAGATCAGGATTTTGCCATATAACTCAATGCTACAGTATATTTCATCTGAGTGAGGTACACAAGAGAGGGCATATTTGCCCTCCCCCACAAGACTTATCATATTTAAGATGTGTACTTCATTTACAAAGTACTATATCTCTTGAACTAGAACTGATATTCGTATGCGCCTCTATCGTATCGATTGCCAGAAGGACGAGACTTGCCTAATAAATCCGTTTTCAAACCAGTCCAAGAGTAACCAGTGTTGATCGCTGGACTCGTTGGTTTTAGTCTGAAGTCGGCAATTGAGGGATTGACGAATTGTGGGTCTGCAATAATATCCTGGGAACCAAGAACAGTTATAGCGGAAGTATTGGCATATATGTTGTAGTTATAACTGACATTATTATTGTTCCAATCCGAATTTACTTTTTTGCCAGGGTAAGCATATAAGATATTGTTCCAAATTTTGACTTCAGATGACTGATTAGCAAATATTTGCCCATCCTGAATTTCGGGACTTTGGTTGTTCAAATAAGTGGTGTTGTTAATAATGTCAACACGATCACTTAAAAAGGTATGTATACCTGAACCACCATTTTTAAATGCAACATTGTTGGCAACAATAGTTTTTCCTGTATACACACCTAGAGTCGAGCCGTTCTGTGTATTCCTGCCATCATCGATAATAATGCCATTACCATCAGTGATAGTCCCAGTCGCAATCCAGGGAATATACTGCCGATTGTTGTAAACCGTGTTGTTCGTCACAGATATGCTGTAACCGAAGCTTTGGCTATGATTCCAATTTTGATAAAATGAAATGCCACTATTGGCATAAACAGAGTACCAAGCATTATTAAAAACCTCATTATTATCTACTTTTACATAGTCCGCTTGAACTACTGCAATGCCACCACCACCGCAACCATGAACTTTGTTATTAAGAAGATTTATGTGATGAGGATGACCATTCTGTCGTCCATCAATATGGATGCAGTTGCCATTCGTTAGTGGATTATTTCCGTTACTCTTCTGACTCATGGCATACTCAAGGGTGACATTATTATTGTTCCCTTCTACTTCCAGCCCGTTGATCTCAATATACGATGCGCCATCTCTAATTAAAATTCCATTCCATCCATTGTGTTTTAGTTTCGGTGAATGTCCACTATATGCTTGAAACTTAATCCAAGCATTTGGGGTTCCTGAGCGTGTTATTAATATTACCTGCCCCCAAGGATCGGAATTTGTGTAAACTCCGTTCATAATGAGTACTGTGTCCCCAGGTTTAGTCAGATTCGCTGCTTGTTGAATTGTCCTGAAGGGTGATGAAGTAGAGAGTCCAGTATTGGTGTCGCTACCTTCACCACTGACATAATATGTTGTCGGAGCAGTAGTAGTCCAAGTCAACGTGGATCTCATTTGTTGAAAGTTAAAGAACGGTGTCGCATCTGCGAATAAAGACGGTGCTTGGAAGTTAGTTGAACTACTTAATACCAACGGAAGTAGCAGAGATGCGGTGAAACTGAAACTTTTAATTACCACGAGGAGATGACTTTTTATAAATACTGTAACTTAAAGTAACCTTGAATAAATCAGTGTGCCAACCGTGTAATCACTAACTTATCGTATTCCAAAAAATGATTCTTCGCAAAAATATAGTTTAATTACTTATACAGTATTTTTATTTATAACTCTACACGTAAGTAAACTTAAGTAAGAAATTGTACTGATGACTAAAGAAAAAAAACCTGCTTTAGATTTAAGTTTCGTTTAATCACTGATTTTCTGAGAAATTTTCCGCAAATTTACTCTTTTTATAAACACGATAATATATTTACTTATGACGTTACTTACACCAATCACTTTTAAACACACCACCATGAAATTTAGCGAAATTGTCAGTAAACTTGCCGAAACTTCCCCAGATAATTGCCTCAGCACTAGCCAAGATCAAGACCCAGAAATTACAGGTTTAGCTGCTTTAGATGAAGCTGCACTTGGTGATATGAGTTACGTGGAAGGGGCAAAATTCGCGTCTCTTGTCAGCCAGACAAACGCTAGTGTTTTAATCTTGCCTCCAGATCAAAGATTACAGTCACAAGCACAAGAACGCGGTATTGCCTGGATAGCCACGCCTGATCCGCGCCTGTTGTTTGCCCAAGCGATCGCACTTTTTTACCAACCATACCGTCCCAGTCCAGAAATTCATCCGACTGCGGTCATTCATCCCACTGCAAAAGTTGGTCACGATGTTTACATTGGCCCCCATGTAGTAATTCAGCAGGGTGTGGAAATTGGCCATGGTGCAATTATTCATCCCAATGTAGTCATTTATCCAGATGCCAAAATAGGCGATCGCACCACCTTACACGCTAACTGCACTATCCATGAACGTACCCGTATCGGTAGCGATTGCGTCATTCACAGTGGGGCTGTAATCGGTGCAGAAGGCTTTGGTTTTGTGCCTACCCGCACTGGTTGGTTGAAAATGGAACAATCTGGCTACACTGTCTTAGAAGATTATGTAGAAGTTGGCTGTAACAGTGCCATTGACCGCCCAGCCGTGGGAGAAACACGCGTAGGTAGTCATACCATCATCGACAACATGGTGCAAATAGGACACGGGTGTCAAATTGGTACTGGTTGTGCGATCGCGGGTCAGGCTGGATTAGCTGGAGGCGTGAAAGTGGGGAAGCGCGTGATCTTAGCCGGACAGTCAGGAGTTTCCAATCAAGTAAAAATTGGTGATGGTGCGATCGCATCGGCTCAAGCCGGAATTCATCATGATGTCGCACCAGGAGAAATTGTCTCTGGGATGCCAGCCGTGCCTCACAAACTATATCTCAAAGCATCTGCTATTTATCATCGTCTCCCGGAAATGTATCAATCCTTTAAACAATTACAACGCCAGTTAGGGAAAAAGTGAGTTAGAGACGCGATTCATCGCGTCCCTACAAGAAAGTGGGGAGACAAGGGAGATAACCAATGCCCCATGTCTGGCTAAAATCCTAACTTTTCTAAAACTGGCTGGGTAGAAACAATGTGACGATCTAAACCAAGTTCCTTGGGGCTAACTCCTAGCGCTAAAGCGATCAACTGCGGTAAATGCAGGATTGGTAAACCTAACCGTTTCTCAATCACCTTTTCCACCTCTGGCTGACGAGAATCTAAATTCAGATGGCACAAAGGACAGGGAGTCACTATACAGTCTGCACCGTTCGCTAAGGCATCTTGAATATGCATCCCAGCCATCTGGAAAGACTGGTTAGTGGCGTAGCTAGAAAGAGGCCAACCGCAACATTGGGTGCGACCACGGTAATAAATTGGTGTTGCACCTACCGCGCGAAACATATTTTCCATGCCTTCGGGGTGGAAGGGGTCATCATAGGGCATATATTTTTGAGCGCGGAGCAGATAACAGCCATAAAAAGCTGCACATTTTAATCCCGTTAACTTACGAGTCACACGTTTGGTAATTTCCTCTAAACCATAATCTGTGAGCAGAGCATAGAGAATATGTTTAACTTCGCTACTACCACGATAAGGTGAACACCCTTCTTTTTGCAGTAAGCCATTTACTTGCTCAACGTAGCCGGGGTTGTCTGTTTGACATTGTTTCAGGTTTTCGTTGACATGACCAATTACACCTTGACAAGTACTGCAATGAGTCAGTAAGGGTAGATTTAATTCTTCTGCTAAGGCAATATTTCGGGCGTTGACAGTATCTTCTAATAATTGGGAATCTTCTTTAAAAGTGCCTGAACCACAACAGGCAGCTTTTTTCAGTTCAATCAGTTCAATGCCCAATGCTTGAGTCAGGGCTTGAGTAGATTGGTAAAGTTCCCGGCAAGCTCCTTGGGCAACACAGCCAGGATAATAGGCGTATCTGAGTGTCTGAGTTAGCATAAAAGTATGTTTGAGTAAAGGCGTTTGCCCTGATAATAACGGTTTTATCATTCCTGGACAGGAACACTGGACAGGGCTTGTATATTAATTTGGGACAATCTGCAAAAAATTGGTAAGAATTGGTAAATAGAAGCATTTACAGATTGATGCGATCGCGTGGCGTGTCCTGGTATCCAAAGGCTTTTTGAGTAATTGAACTGTTATCTTAGGTACAGAGCCTAAGTGTGTCCTTTGGAGTTAAGTTTTTCTTCAGGAAAAGCCCTTGGTAGTATACGGGCGATCCCGCTTTCCGATAAGATGTATATGCTCAAAAACACATCGCCCATCAAGAGCGGATAATAGGAACTGGTCAAGGACATTTATCGTATGAGTCAAGCAGAAATTTTTGAAAAGGTCAAGAAAATTGTTGTCGATCAACTCAGTGTTGAAACCGACAAAATTACACCACAAGCTAATTTTGCTAATGATCTGGGGGCTGATTCCCTCGATACGGTTGAATTAGTTATGGCATTGGAAGAAGAATTTGATATCGAAATTCCCGATGAAGCCGCCGAAAAAATTACGACGGTTCAAGAGGCGGTGGATTACATCAACGATAAAGTTGCTGCATCCGCCTAAAAAAGTCCTGAGTGCTGTTAGGTATGTAGCCCGTGCTGAGGAGCTACTGCGGTCTTCTCCCCAGGGGAGAAGTCAAGCATCTGGCATTGTAGAGGAATCAAAAGTTAAAACTTAAAACTTCAAAGTCAAAAGTTATTCCCGGTGTCTCCTTTTCTCCTACTCCCACCTCACGACTTTGCATTCAGCACTCAGATTTTTATTTGCAGCTTTCTCGCCAATTTTAACTAAGAAATGACAGATTATAAACGTAAACGCGTTGTTGTAACTGGTGTTGGCGCGATTACACCGATTGGTAATACACCAGATGAATATTGGGAAGGATTGTTAAGCGGACGCAATGGCATTGGCAACATCACATTTTTTGATGCGTCTAGCCATGATTGTCGCATTGCGGGTGAAGTGAAAAACTTCGACCCCCTCGCTTACATGGATCGCAAAGAAGCCAAGCGTATGGATCGGTTTGCCCAATTTGGGGTATCTGCTGCCAAACAAGCTGTTTCTGATGCAAAGTTAGTCATTAATGAACTAAATGCCGAACAGGTGGGAGTGATGATTGGCTCCGGGGTGGGTGGACTGAAGGTAATGGAAGACCAGCAAACAATCTACCTCAACCGTGGACCTGATCGCTGTAGTCCATTCATGATCCCGATGATGATCGCCAATATGGCGGCTGGATTAACAGCAATTCACATCGGTGCTAAAGGGCCTAATTCCTGTGCTGTGACTGCCTGTGCCGCAGGTTCTAACGCCATTGGGGATGCTTTCCGCCAGATTCAAAATGGTTATGCTCAAGCAATGATTTGCGGCGGATGTGAGGCAGCAATTACACCTTTGGGTTTAGCTGGGTTTGCCGCAGCCCGCGCGCTTTCCACTCGCAATGATGACCCAGCTCATGCTTGCCGTCCTTTCGATCGCGATCGCGATGGATTTGTCATGGGTGAAGGTGGGGGCATTCTCGTCTTAGAAGAGCTAGAACACGCCCTCAGTCGTGGCGCTCGCATTTATGCGGAAATGGTCGGCTATGGTATGACCTGTGACGCTTACCATATGACTGCCCCAGTCCCTGGTGGTTCGGGTGCTGCTAGAGCCATTCAATTGGCGCTCAAAGATGGCGGTATCACTCCAGACATGGTGAGCTACATTAATGCTCATGGTACTAGCACCCCAGCCAATGATTCTACGGAAACTGCGGCGATGAAAACAGCTTTGGGTGATCAAGCCTATAAAATCGCCATCAGTTCCACCAAATCGATGACAGGTCATCTTTTGGGCGGTTCAGGAGGCATTGAAGCAGTCGCCACAGTGTTAGCGATCGCTCATGATCAAATTCCCCCCACGATCAATCTAGAAAATCCTGATCCAGAGTGTGATCTAGATTACGTAACTCATACCAGCCGCGCTCAAAAAGTTGCGATCGCATTATCCAACTCTTTTGGGTTTGGTGGTCACAATGTCACACTAGCCTTTAAGAAGTACACCTAAAATTCTCACCTGTGCCGTTTTTCGGCTCTCCTGAGATGATTGTGTGAAAAGTATCACAAATACCTTTCATTGTGAAGTCAAGCGTTCATCATGCCCTAATAATCGGACTGATTTATCACTAGAATCTCAGGAGATCCCGCTTGTCCATCAACAATGGGGAATGGGATGATAAAGATACTGTGGGGAAAATTCCATCAGTGGCCAGTTACCAGGCTTAATGAAGAAAACTGATAACCTTTAACTGTTAACTGTGCAGAACCACCCCAGTTAGAAAAGAAGCTCCAAGAGTGCTAACCTGTCGTTAAGAACAAGAGATTATGGCTGTTGCAACCCAATCCCTCCAAGAACTTTGTATTAACTCGATTCGCTTTTTGGCAGTTGATGCCGTAGAAAAAGCCAAATCGGGACACCCCGGACTGCCAATGGGCGCTGCTCCTATGGCTTTTGTCCTCTGGGATCGCTTTATGCGGTTTAATCCCAAAAATCCCCAGTGGTTCAACCGCGATCGCTTTGTTTTGTCTGCTGGTCACGGCTCAATGTTGCAGTACGCCCTGCTTTATTTGACAGGCTACGATAGCGTCACCATTGAAGATATCAAGCAATTCCGTCAGTGGGGTTCTAAAACCCCAGGACATCCAGAAAACTTTGAAACCGCTGGTGTAGAAGTTACTACTGGACCTTTGGGACAAGGTATTGCTAATGCAGTTGGTTTAGCGATGGCAGAAGCCCATCTAGCTGCCAAATTCAACAAACCAGATGCCAAAATTGTTGACCATTACACCTACGTAATTTTGGGTGATGGTTGTAACATGGAAGGCATTTCCGGTGAAGCTGCTTCTTTCGCGGGTCACTTGGGACTAGGCAAACTGATTGCTCTATACGACGACAATCACATCTCCATCGATGGTTCTACAGATGTAGCATTCACCGAAGATGTTTCTCAGCGCTTTGAATCTTACGGCTGGCACGTCCTGCACGTTGAAGATGGTAACACCGATTTAGATGCCATTGCTAAAGCAATTGAAGCAGCAAAAGCTGTCACCGACAAGCCGACCATGATTAAGGTCACCACCACCATCGGTTATGGTTCTCCTAACAAACAAAACACTGCTGGTATTCACGGTGCGGCTTTGGGTGCTGACGAAATCGCCTTAACCCGCAACAACTTGAAATGGGAATACGAACCTTTCGTAGTGCCTCAAGACGCGCTAAACCATATGCATAAAGCAGTTGAGCGCGGCGCGAGCTATGAAGCTGACTGGAACAAAACCATTGCTGACTACAAAACCAAATATCCTCAAGAAGCGGCTGAATTTGAACGTTTCGTTAGCGCTAAACTCCCCGACGGTTGGGATAAAGTATTACCTAGCTTCACTCCCGAAGATAAAGGAATACCCACCCGCAAACACTCAGAAGTTTGCCTAAACAAACTAGCCCAAGTTCTACCTGAGTTGATTGGTGGTTCGGCTGACTTGACTCACTCTAACCTGACTGAAATCAAAGGTTTCGGTGACTTTAAAAAAGGTGAATACCAAAACCGTAACGTCCACTTTGGCGTGCGGGAACACGCGATGGGCGCAATCTGTAACGGTATGGCGTTGCATGGTTCGGGATTAATTCCCTACGGTGCAACCTTCCTGATTTTCACAGATTATATGCGTGCTGCCATCCGCTTATCTGCTTTGTCCCAAGCTGGGTCAATTTGGGTAATGACTCACGACTCCATTGGACAAGGTGAAGATGGCCCTACCCATCAACCAATAGAAACTCTGGCATCTTTACGTGCTATTCCTAACCTGACTGTAATTCGTCCCGCAGACGGTAACGAATGCTCTGGTGCGTACAAAGTCGCAATTACCAAGTCCAAGCAAAACGCTCCTTCTCTGTTAGCCTTCACTCGTCAAAATGTCCCCAACTTGGCAGGTACATCGATTGAGAAAGTGGCTCAGGGTGGTTACACTGTGGTAGATTGCCAAGGTACTCCCGATATCATCTTGATTGGTACTGGTTCAGAATTGAGCCTTTGTGTGACAGCAGGGGAAAAATTGACAGCCGAAGGTAAGAAAGTTCGTGTTGTTTCTATGCCTTCAAGTGATTTGTTTGACGCGCAAGATGCAGCTTATAAGGAGTCTGTTCTACCTAAAGCTGTTACCAAGCGTTTATCCGTAGAAGCTGCTAGCAGTTTCGGCTGGCATAAGTATGTTGGTAGTGAAGGTGATACTGTTAGTATCGACACTTTTGGTGCTTCGGCTCCTGGTGGTGTTTGTATGGAGAAGTTTGGCTTTAGTGTTGATAATGTTTTGGCTAAGGCTAAGGCTTTGTTGGGTTAATTAGCAACGAAATATTCTCTTAAGTTTTTCTGGGGTGGACTGAAAGGTCTGCCCTTTTTTTTACGCAGAGGTAACGCGGAGATGTCTATTATAATTGGGGTAATGAGTTTATGTATGGAGAGGTAATTATGCAGGAAGTTGTAAGTTACAATCAGGAGCTACACAATCGGATCTCGCCAATTGTAGAGAAGTTGATTCAGGGTAATAGTTTATATCAAGTTAAGTTAAAGCCACGTGAGATGATCGAAATGTTGGTAGAGTTATTTGGGCAGTTTTCACCGAAAGAAATGAGAGAAATTAAGGAGGATGATTTAATCAGAAGAATAGATAAAATTTTGGTACTAGAGGCTGTTTCTGGTACGTTAAATGATTTAACACCTGAGCAAATAGCAATTTTTGATGCAGCAGTGGAAGGCAGATAAATAGGTGGATTACTTACTTGATTCAAATATTGTCTCTTATATTTTGAAAAGGAATGTAACCGTAGATACTAAATTACGAGAAGTTACTCGTAAAGGGGAAGAAGTATTTATTAGTTGCATTACTTACTATGAAATTAAAAGAGGACTTTTATCTATAAATGCTTCGAGACAGTTATCTGAATTTAAGCAGTTTCTTGAAAAACATACCATCTTGTTATTAGATGATATGGAGATTATAGAGAAAGCCTGCGAAATTCATGTAGATTTAAAACGTAGGGGTTTTACTATTCAAGAGCAAGATATATTGATTGCAGCAACTGCAATTACACGCGGCTTGATTCTAGTCTCTAATGATTCAGATTTGTTAAGAGTTCAAGGTATTAATTTAGAAAATTGGGCAAGAGCAGAATTTTGAGGTTGAGGAAATATCGTTCCTCATTTAACTTAACACCTATGCCAAGATGCCTACCCTACAAGATATTCAGTAAATCTAATGGGTGCAAAATAGATGTGTTTTAGTTTAATTAGCAGGAGTGTGTGAGTGTTTAAGAAATTGCGAGGAGGATTACTGGTTGGGATTGGCTATATGCTTTCTCCCTTATCGTGGTGGAATGATATATTTTTTAATCTACCGATCGCACTGTTGTTTGGTTATCTGGTAAGCTGGGCTAAACCTAACTGGTTTTTACCGTTTACAATCATTGGCTATTGGCTCTCGAATGTGTTGGGAATTGTGATGATGCAAATGGGAGCGATGGATATGTTCATCACAGAAGAGAAGCGGAACCTTAAAAGAGATTTACTTCTGGGTTTGGGTGGCTCCACTTTTTATACAATAGTGGTTGCGCTGCTAGTCTATTTTCATATTCTGGAAATACCTACGTTTCTGCTCAATCCCTGATACTCTGAGCAAACGCTGAATTTATAAAATATTGCTGAGAACTGATACCAATTTTTCAATATGTGCGGTTTCATGAGTAGCCATCACAGATATCCGTATCCGACTTGTCGGGACTGTGGGGGGACGAATAGCTGGGGCAAAAATGCCGTGACTTCTTAGCTGTTTGCCAACTTTGAGTGCATCTGCTGCACTGGGTAACTGTAAACAAATTATGGGTGATTCCGTAGGTAATAATTTCAGGTAGGGTAATTGTTCTGCAATTAACCTTTTTAAATAATCCACATTCCGCCATAGTTGCGTCAGACGTTGCGGTTCTTTCTGCACTATCTCAATTGCGGCTAAGGCCGCCGCCGTGTCTGCGGGTGAAAGTGCTGTAGTGTAAATCCAACTGGGGGCGCGATTTCGTAAATAATCAATGAGGTTGGCGTTTCCCGCTACATAGCCGCCTAAACTACCCAAGGCTTTACTTAATGTGCCAATTTGAATTAAGATCCTACCTGTGCTGTGAAAATGTTCTACGCATCCTGCACCAGTTTTTCCTAGTACTGCAGTACTGTGAGCTTCATCTATGAGCAGCATACAGCTAAACTGATCTGCTATATCTAATAATACTGGTAATGGACACAAATCACCATCCATACTGAAGACGCTATCAGTAATTATCAAACAACGTCTGTAGTTTTGGCGTTGCTGACTCAGTTGAGTTTTTAACGCTTCCATATCACAGTGGGGATATTCGAGAAATTCTGCACCGCTGAGAATCGCCCCATTTTTCAGACTGGAATGATTATACTGGTCAGATAAAATTAAATCACGCTTACCTACTAAAGCTGCGATCGCACCTAAATTGGCTAAATACCCAGAACTAAATACTACAGCATCTTCTGTTTGTTTCCAAGCTGCGATCGCCTGTTCCAATTCCCGATGTAATTCCCGATGTCCACTGAGTAATCGAGAACCAGTACTACCAGTCCCCATTTTCTCAATAGCATAAATTGCCGCTTTCATCAAGCGTTCATCCCCAGCCAATCCCAAATAATCATTACTGGCAAAATTGATTACTTCTTCCCCAGCCAAAAGCACAGTAGCACCAGGGCGACCATCAATTGTCTGTACACAGCGATACCAGTTGGCTTTGTGGATAGTTGCTAGAGATGCTTCTATCCAACTGTAAGGGTCTTGGGGCATAGAGGAAGATGAGAGAGAGCCAATATTAACAAAATATAGATGCAAGCCTGAAAACCAAGACTTTCTGAATTACGAATTACGAATTACGAACTACGAATGAGTAACTTCTTCGCTGCTGCTAAGATGCGCGATCGCTTGTTTAATCCAATCTTCTACGTAAGCGTCTTTTGTGAGTCCAATATCTTCACTGACTACGTGTAAGGCGTGACTAACTTCATCGACAGTATATCCCAAAGCGAAAAGAGTCATTTGCACTTCTTCTAAAATCCCTGGTGCGGGGCCGCCTGTGGCGACGAAGAAGCCTGCTGATTTGCGCCATTCGACTAACTTAGTTTTCAGTTCCAAACAGATGCGCTCTGCGGTTTTTTTGCCCACACCAGGCGCTTGAATTAAGATTTGGGTATTGGCAGCGATAATTGCTTGGACTAAATCTGGAACTTCCAAAGTATCCAAGAGTGCGATCGCACTAGCAGTACCAATACCGCTGACAGTGAGCAATTGGCGGAACAAATCACGTTCGGCGGGGGAAGCAAAGCCGTAGAGAAACGGCACTTCATCGCGAATTTGCAGATGGGTAAAAATTTGTGTGACTCCACCCGACTCTGGCAATTGTTTTGCCAAGCGTTGCGGAACTTGCAAATCATACCCCAAATTATTCACTTCGAGAGTCAACATCATGCGACCCCCGCCAATTGTTTGAATACCAGCGACAATCCCTTTGAGATAGCTAATCATTCTAAGAATCCAAAGTACCTTAAACCTTCGAGAATTCCACCAGCACAAACAGCTTGTGCCAGGTAACGATAGTTAGCGGGATACTCGCTGTGCCACTTAAGTAACTCTGGACGTGCATTCCCGACTATGATTCCCCGTTCCTCGCCTACAGCGAATAAAGCAATATCATTACCTGAATCACCGCAGACAACTGTTTGTTCTGCTGCAAAGCTCCACTTTTGACGGAGGAACTGCATTGCCTGACCTTTATCGCTGGTAAGAGGCACAATGTCAAGGTCAATACCGCTACTATAGATTAATTTAATATTTAATTTAGATTTGAGTAACTCTGCCTCTAGTTGCGGTAAGACATTTACTGCTACCTCTTGCTGTAAGAAAAAACTGACTTTAAAAGCCCGTTGTTCTGAATCTGGTTGCAGCTCCAACTCAGGAAAAGACTGAGCGATTTTTAATACCAATTCACTATCCCAACCAGAGGAGAGGATTTCTGACCAACCCGCATCGGGGGTATCTTTACCGTCAAGATAAATTTCCGTACCTACAGACAGAACCAAAGCATCCGGTTCCATGAGATTTTTTTCTTTTTGGAGTTCGCGGTAAAGAATAGGCGATCGCCCTGTAGCATAAACAATCTTAGTGCCGTATGCTTGGCGATGTTGACTCAGTGATTGTGTCAATGCGGCTAAAGCGTTGTCATCACCCACGAAGGTGTTATCCAAGTCAGAGACAAAAAGAAATGGTTTCATGATTTTGATGTATCCCAGTTAGTAGTTGCAGAAATGCCTGTAAATTCAACAGTTACCCAAATGCAATTTGCAGAAACTGATTCTTGATGATATCTTCGGAGTTAATTTACCAGATTTTGGCTCTTGTGTATTCCTCCGAGTAACCCTCCACAGATATCAAATGTCAAAATTGAGACAGATTACGAGTCCGATAATTCTTTCAGTATCTGAAAATACGACTGCTGCTAAGATCAATTATTTTCAAACATCGTCTGAGAAGTCACCTGTCCTATTTTGTTTGGATAGGAAAGCTGATGTTTGGTAAATGCTTGTTTAGCCTGTCGGATCAAATCGGTTTTGTAAATAAACTCGTCCCTAGCATCCATTGGGTAAGATTTGAGTTTGAATTGGGTACACCAGGGTAATTCTTCCATGATCACAACCACCGGCAGTTTTAACTGCGTGTATCTACTACTGTAAGCAGTTTGATAAAGAATTTGGATTACCTTCTCAGTATCCACTTCATGATCTAAGTAAAATTCCGTAACTACTTGTGCTTCTAACTGCCCACTGTTAGCATTAGAAATAGCATCTGTCCAAGTTTTATTGTGGGGAATGGTGACAGTGTTATCATCAGGGGTTTGCAGTCTGAGTCCACGTAAACCGTAACCGATCACTTCGCCGTAGTGTTCGCCAATGCGAATGCGATCGCCTACTCGATAGGGTGCTTCAAATAACGTCACAACTCCAGCAATAATCGAACTTACATAGTCTTTGAATGCAAATCCTAATGCTACAGCAATCGTGCCAGTGAATGCTAAAAGATTTCTTTGAGACAGATTCAGAAAGAGGTTGAGGAGGTAAACTACAGTGATGATCAAAATCAGTCCTTTCCAAAAAGGTACTGACTGTTTAATTGTGAGTCGGAACAAACGCGGGACTCGCTCAGATAGCCAATTAACGAAAGATTGAATTGATACAGAAATTCCGTAGGCGATAAAAACGCTAATTAGAGCTTTGAGAATCTTGTTGACTGTAATATCAGTCAGGAGTCTTTCGGCGATGCCATTATCATCTAACAATTGAGCAAACAAGCTAATATTATAAATCATAGAAAAAGGCATAATTATTCCTCTCCAATCAAAAAATTGTTATTAATTAACTCTGTTTTGAGAGAAGGATAGTATGCAGGATAAATATTTAATTGCCCCTGGTGTTGCATGATCACACCTGCACGCTGAAGCATCTGTACACGCGATCGCACAAGTTGTTCACTTTCGCCTAAACTCAGAGCTAGATCAGTCCGAGTCATCTCCCCATGTAGCAATAGAGAATGTAGCAGGTAGCGATCGGTAGCAGTCAAATCAGGTAAACTCGGCAAAATCGGCTTCGTTTGTCGGAGGTTAATGGGAATTTCCAGAGTCACACCTTGAGGCGTAAATGCAGGCTGAGACTCAGAAACAGCATCAGGGATATCCGCCGCACGAATCCGTAATGCTTGCAGCCATAATTGAGCCGCCACGCTACTCACCCCAGAAGCAAGACTAGCAAGAGATTTACAGTCAGCTAAATCCATATCCGCGTCGCTGTCTTCAGGAGTTAATTGTGCGGTGACAGGTGCTAACCATTTTTGCAGTGCATCTCCTTTCAATTTAGGTAGGGGGTGAACTTGTTCTAAATAAGCACTCACCTGACAAACCTGATCGAGAAATGTCCAAGCCGAATAATTGCAACCAATCAGCCAAAACCGAGATTTATCCTTGACAACGGCATTTTGCAGAAACTCGATACCTTCCCACCCCTCAATACATCGTAGAAAGCACTGCGCCAGAGAGGGAATCACGACCAAAGTCTGCCTTTGAGTCAGTTCTGGATTAGCATCACCGCCATCATCTGCGGAGTCAGACTCTGTTTCAGAACATAAAGCTTCACTAATTGCTTTTTCCAGAGATGAACAATCAGGTGAACGTTTGCACTGCGCTAGAGGATGGATAATTTTCAAACCTTTAGGGAATTCATCTGTTAGACTTTCCTGCACAATTTCAGCAATTGGTTCCACCGAACAACCTAGAATCACCAGACTATTGGCAGCTGTAACATTTTGCTGCCAATCTGCCAAAGCTGAAGTCAGTGTTTCTTGGATAGAAGTACGATATTCCAGTGGATGGGATAATTGACCTAGTTTTTGAGAAAACTCCTGAATAATGTCGTCAGGCGGTTTATTGAGGAGATTATCGGGATTAGTTGTTTTAGCCTGGGAGAGCCAAGACTGAAACCAATGGATAGAAGATCGGAATTTTGCGCCTATCATTATTTAGTGCTAACAGTTACTCATCCGTCAAAGTTTCAATTAACAGATTCACCTGTTGCTGTCGCTGCTGCAAAAAACTTTCGCACTGACGCAAAGACTCAACAGCAGTAGAAAACTGCTCAAACACCTCCTGCAAATCCAACTCACCCGCCTCAATGCGAGCAATAATTTCTTCTATTTCCAGCACCTTCCCCTCATAATTCCAAGCCGCCATCGAATCAGAACTCGAAGCATCCTTACGCTTAACCATTCAACCCTCTGTGTCCTCTGTGCCTCTGTGGTTCGTTTTCCATCACCTTCACTTTAACCTCACCCTGCCCCAACTGAAGCAACAAATCTTCCCCCACAGCCAACTCAGAAGCCGAACGAGCGATCGCGCCATTTTCCCGCCTGACCACAGCATAACCACGCTGTAACACCGCTTTGGGGTCAAGACTAGCCAACTTTTCCCGTAACAATTCTAAACGCTGCTGGGCTGCGTGCGATCGCCTCAGCGTCACCTGTAGTAATTGTTGTCTTTTCCAACTGAGTTGCTGTATCTCCTGCTGCACCTGTCTATCTAACCTCAAACGCCGCAAGCGATCGCGTAAACCTTGTAATTTATCCTCAGCGATTTCCTGAAATTCTCCTACCGCCCCACGTAGCGCCACTATCCTTTGCCGATGCTGAACATACAACTCTGCCAGAGATGGGACAACAGTTTCCGCCGCCGCCGTCGGTGTATGTACACAAGCATCAGCAACTAAATCTACTAAAGACTCATCGCGTTGATGACCAATACCAGTAATTACCGGAATAGAACAAGTAGCAACAGCCCTGACCACCCGTTCATCATTAAAGCAAGCCAATTCCTCAACCGCACCACCACCCCGTGATAAAATTAGCACCTGGGCGCGACCATCACGATTTACCCGATTAATCGCCTTAACTATCGAATCAGGTGCTTGCTCACCCTGCACCGTAGCGGGAGAAAATAACACCTGTAAACCGGGATATCTCTGCTTAAGCGTTTTTTGAATATCGCCCCAAGCCGCCGCCGTGGGTGAAGTGACAACTGCGATCGTTTGGGGGTGCAGAGGTAGAGGTCGTTTGCGTTCTGGATCAAATAAACCCTCAGCCAGCAAGCGGTTTTTTAATTGTTGATAGCGTAGCGCCTGTAAACCAGCACCAGCAGGTATAGCTTGCCAAACAGATAATTGATACTCTCCCCGTTGCGGGTAAACTCGAATACTACCCAAAATAATTAACTGCTCACCAGCAATTGGCATTTGAGCCAGTTTCGGGATTTGACTTTTCCAGACCACACACTTAATTCCGGCTGTCCCCTCTGGATCTTGTAGGGTAAAAAATAAGCCACTGCGATGGTTGTTAGCACTGGAAACTTCCCCAGTTACCCAAACTTGGCGTAATTGATCATCTTGCTCTAACAGCAAGCGGATATAGTCAGTTAATCCTGCTACTGAAAGCGCTGTTTCGGGAATCAGAGAGTTAAAAGTCATCTCGGTTGGTGAGCATTGGTGCTGGAGCGATTTTAGCATTCTTCATGAATACCAAAATTTATCCCAACAAGCGCTTTAATCTTTTATAGATATCATCATCATTACGCTTACCAACTAAAATTACTTCTACTAAATTTTGCTCAGGAAAATATCTATATATAATTCGATATTCCCCACTATCAACTCGATAGTAACCTTCATAACCCGATAGCTTTTCACTATCAGCTGGTAAAGGCTCAATATTTAAAGATAAAACCTTTTTGGCAATTTGGGCTGCTATTTTAGGTTGCAAACCATTCAAAAAATCAAGCACCGTTGCTAGACCATCCAGCCTAGCCATTAGCTAAATCCTCCAATGCAGACGTGAAAGCCTCTGTACCCACCATTTGGGAATTATGCAAAGCAGCTTCAGCCGCCTGACCGAAAACCATATCCTCTAATTCTTGCAGCCGATGAATTAATTTTTGATAACTCTGGGCTGAGATAATCACATGGCTGGGACGAGATTGTTTGGTTAGTAAAACTGGTTCGGTAGTAGCCTTGTCAAAAACCTCACCGTGTTTGTTCCGAGCATCTGTGAGAGTGTAGGTCTGCATGATAGCTTTGACTATTTTAGACATTTTGACTATATTTTAGCAGATTCTTCTCATAGAAGACTACGGCAGTAACCGCATTGATTGTTCGCCTGTGTCCGTATTCGCGCCCGGACTTCTTCAGAAATTTGGCTCACTGGCTTAAAGGTTCAATCAAGTGACGTTTTACGGCTTCACTCAGCGCAGTTGCTTTCCGCAAAAGTCCTTCCTGATAAACTTGCATCAGGGTTTGTAACTCTAGACGCTCATCTTCATTAAGAGTATCAGCCTGTTGGCAATCAAGCAGTTCACTTAACCGAGTATCTTGTTCTGGTTCCATTTGCAGTTCGGTCAGTGCCAAGACTTGTTCATCTGTCAGGGTGGACACAGACTCAAAGCTGTTAACATTTGTACTGACGGGTGGAATCGAGAGTTTAATTGTATCGCTCAGAATGCTGGCAACATCCCGATTTGCTAAATGTGCAAAGCGTTCGGCACGTTGGTAAATCTCATCTGGCAAGGTAATGGTGATTTTGGTACTCATGGCTCTTATAGAGATTCTTCTCTATTATCTCTTGTCTGTGATGCGATCGCTCTAAATCTGCTTAGGAAGCATTCAACAAGTCAGAATCATCAGAACAATTTACTTTGATTATCAGGAAAAAACACTAATTAACGCATTCCAGGTTGCGTTACACTATAAACTAATCTATTGATTAATGTAGACTGGTAAAACCATCATGGAAAAAATAGAAGTTGAAGTAGATAGACTTACCTTTGAACGAGCAAAAACTCTAGCAATAGTCAATCAATCAAGTCTATCAGAATTGATTACTCACGTAATTGAACGTTTAGCAGAAATTCAGGAGAAAAAAGATCCATTAATGGGATTATATGCTGATGTTCCAGAGATTGTAGATGAAATTGTTGCCGAAGCTATGGAAAAAAGAGGGCATAATTTAGCGGATGAATAAAGTAGAAAAATCCCTAATTGATACGGATATTCTTTCAGAAATTATTAAACGAGTAAATCCTGTTATTATTGCTAAGGCTAATATTTACTTAAATGAATTTGATAAATATACAATTTCTGTAATCACAGTTATGGAAATTGTAGAAGGTTGGCAAAAACGCAAGCAAGAGCAACGTCTTCAGCAGTTTTTAACTATCCTGAATTCACAGGAAATATTATCTTTTGAATTGACAGAAGCAGTTTTAGCCGGGAGAATATACGCTGATTTAGAGGCAGTAGGAAAAAGGATTGGTTATCCTGATTGTATGATTGCTGCTATTGCTATCCATCATAATCTGACTTTAGTTACTGGTAATTTATCTCATTACCAAAGAATTCAAAACTTAGGTTATTCACTCAGACTAGATAACTGGCGTTTATAATATTAGCATAAAACTTTACCATAATTTTAGCAGGTTCTTATCTCTTGTCTGTGTTGCGATCTCTCCACTATTGAAGTTACTGCAAATACAGTTATTACTTGTGGGCAGGCTTGTGTGACTTGATAATTTGCGCTAGCTTACTGAATCGTTTTGTTGTCATAATTCTCCATATCATCACATATTTTCAGAGACTCTAATTCTTGCAATATCTGTAGAAGCCTGGAGTCACAAAGAACCTTTTGAGCGGAGGCAAAGAAGCTTTTTGGATCAACCAGATTTTGTTGTCTATAAACACTGGCTTGCAAACCCATCTCTAAACAATCAATCTCATGAATAAAGCGAGCTTCTGGTGATGTTCCTGCTTCATACTCTTTCCACAACGCCAAGTGAGTGGAACCACCAGGTAGTTTCGATAGAACTTTTTCCACAGATTGATATTCGAGACGCTGTTTTTCTGAGGACTCCACATTATCTAGAGGTGTAAAGTCACCTGCATGAATTTCTCCAAGGTCATGTAATAACGCCATGCAAATCACTTTCCACTTATCCAATTCAGGAAAGTAAGATTCCACCAAAAATAGTGCCAATAGAGTGACGCAAAATGAATGTTCAGCAACACTCTCGCAATTCTGAGAGGGGATACCACGTTGCAACCAACCTTGGCGATAGAGTTGTTTGAGATGATTGAACTCAAAATACGCTTCAACAATGGCTGATACTTTTTGGTTTTTGAGAAAATCGTGGGGTAAAGGAGCTTTAGTTTTCATGGTGGAGGTAATTGAGAAATAAGTACAGTCCAAATTTGTCGTTCTTCCAGGCGATGAATGTAAGTTTTTTCAACAGCTTTGATCATTACTTCACATATAGTAGTTTTGCCTGAACCCGTTGATAGTAAATCTTTATGTCCGCGCCCGAACAGGGACAGATGCTCACTGGTTTTCTATACAAAACTTTACAATGAGCAACTCGCCATAACTTACTGCTAGGGATTGGTGCGCTTCCCTGTAAACTGGAGTAAGTGGCAGATAAATAGGCAATAAATGACTGTGCTGTGGTCTAAACTGGACAATCTACGCTTTTTGGGAGGTAGTCAAATTTAAGCGATCGCCTGATAATAGCAGCAAGTCTTGTTTTATCTGCGTAGTTCTGTAGTTAAAAAATTGTCCGTTTTCCGCACATTTTGCTAGAAACTACTTACACGCCTGAGTAGGGTGTGAGGGCTAAAGTTTTCGTTCCTTCAGTCAGGAGAACGCGATCGCAGAGGTTAAGCAGTTCTACCTCAGTCTGCGTCCGTCGCATCAGTCGCAGGAAATCACCTTCAGCGTCAACACTCAAGGCAATGTAATTGAGGAACCTTTTGAGGTAGCCGATGCGCGATCGCACTGGCATAGTTGCCGCTGTTGGGGTTTGCCATAAACGATCAATATAGTTGCGTACCTCTACTAAAGGAACGGGCGTAATCGGCTCGAAGCGCAAAGCCTGTCGAATTTGATTAAAAAGCCAAGGATTCCCGATCGCCCAGCGTCCCACCATCACACCCGCCGCGCCCGTTTGAGAAAGCACTTCCAGGGCAGTTTTCGCCGAGTAGATATTGCCATTGGCCAGCACTGGACAATCGACCCGTCTGACCGCTTCAGCGATCAAATCATACTTTACTGCCCCGTGATACATATCTTTCACCGTGCGACCATGCACACTCAGCAAATCAATACTGTGGCGATTTATTACATCTAGAATTTCGTAAAAGGTATCTGTATTTTCAAAGCCTACCCGCATCTTCACAGTCAAAGGTCGATCATTCACTGCTTGCCGCAATTCTCCCAAAATCCGATCCACTTTTTCTGGTGAAAGCAGCAATCCACCCCCAACATTTTTGCGATAAATTCTAGGTGCTGGACAGCCCATGTTCAAGTCAACTCCAGCGATATTATAGCCGCAGAGTTCCCGTGCTGTTCTTACTAAGTCTGGAATGCTTTCGCCAATCATTTGAGCAAAAACCGGGCGACCCGTGTCGTTTTCGGTGATTGCTGCCAGAATGCTCCGATTCAGCCGTGAGGTATCATTGACGCGGAAATACTCGGTGAAGAAATAGTCAGGACTGCCGTAGTGGGCAATCACCTTCATAAACCAGTGGTTTGTCACATCCTGCATGGGCGCAAGAGCGGTGAGGGGGAGGTCTTTTTGGAGCGATTGGGGGAGTGATACCTGGGACATAGAGATGAACAGCGATCGACAGGTGATAGCGTACCTGTGGCAATTTGATATTTATCTTAGCCTCTCACGAATGGGGACAGAGGCTGACTAACTTTGTATACAAAAGTTTACAATCCGCAAACTCCCCATAACTTACTGCTAGGCAGTGGAGCGCTTCCCTGTAAACTGGAGTTAGTCGCAGATATATAGCCAATAAATGACTGTGCTGTGGTCTAAACTAGACAATCTACGCTTTTGGGGAGGTAGTCAAATTCAAGCGATCGCCTGATAATAGCATCAAGTCCTGTTTTATCTGCGTAGCTCTGTAGTTAAAAAATTGTCATATAATTGTGTAGTATCGCTAACCTTATTTAAGAGCGATCGCGTTACCATTTGGTCACGTTGCTTTTTTAAAAGTTTTATTCTAGAATTTTCTGGTTAAAATAGTATATCTGTTCTACTGAACCTCCCAGCCCAAGATTCCTGACATCCAGATAATTCCTATATTTAGAGGTCCCTAATGGCTATCAACACAGATACTTCTGGCAAAGAAAAAGCATTAAATATAGTACTCAACCAGATTGAGCGCAGCTTCGGTAAAGGAGCAATCATGCGCCTGGGTGATGCTACCCGGATGCGAGTAGAGACAATTTCCACAGGGGCGCTCACCTTAGATTTAGCATTGGGCGGAGGATTACCCAAAGGACGGGTAATTGAAATTTATGGGCCAGAAAGTTCTGGTAAAACCACAGTAGCGCTACACGCCCTCGCCGAAGTCCAAAAAAATGGCGGTGTTGCCGCCTTCGTTGATGCAGAACACGCCCTAGATCCTACCTATGCGGCAGCTTTGGGTGTAGATATTGAAAACTTGCTAGTTTCCCAACCTGATACAGGCGAATCTGCTTTAGAAATTGTCGATCAGCTGGTGCGCTCCGCCGCAGTTGATATTGTCGTCATCGACTCAGTAGCAGCACTAGTACCTCGTGCCGAAATTGAAGGAGATATGGGTGACATCCACGTTGGACTTCAAGCCCGGTTGATGAGCCAAGCTCTCCGTAAAATCACTGGCAACATAGGTAAATCAGGCTGTACAGTCATTTTCATCAACCAGTTGCGGCAGAAAATCGGTATTACTTACGGTAGCCCAGAAACTACAACTGGCGGTAACGCCTTGAAATTTTACGCCTCAGTCCGCCTGGATATTCGCCGGATTCAAACCTTGAAAAAAGGCACTGAAGAATTTGGTAACCGAGTCAAAGTCAAAGTCGCCAAAAATAAAGTTGCACCGCCCTTTAGAGTCGCGGAATTTGACATTATCTTTGGTAAAGGAGTTTCCACCTTGGGTTGTCTGGTTGACTTAGCAGAAGAAACAGGCGTGATTGTTCGCAAAGGAGCCTGGTACAGTTACAACGGTGATAACATTTCCCAAGGTCGAGACAACGCTATCAAGTACCTAGAAGAAAAGCCCGAATTTGCTGCCGAAATCAAGGAACTGGTGCGACAAAAGCTAGATATGGGGGCTGTTGTTTCTGCTAACTCTGTAGCCAAAGCTAATCAGGAAGAAGAAGAAGAAGTGGAATTAGAAGAAGAAGAATAGCACTGATGCGCGTTCTGAATTAATCAAACAGAACGTGTAAATACTGCAATATCTGACAAAAGACTGGATTGATATAGATTCAGTCTTTTCTATTTTAAATTACAATAACCCTCGTTTACCATTGGGGCGGATTGTCATCCAATTGGTTTTCGCTAACCCTAGCTGCTCATCAGAAACCTTGGCACCAGAGAGATTAGCACCACACAGATTAGCTCCTCGGAGATTAGCATTGCTGAGATAGGCCTCACTGAGGTCTGCGCCTCGCAGGTCTGCTCCTTCTAAATCCGCATGGTTGAAATAGGCTTTGCTCACATTAGCGTCCCTGAGATTTGCTTTATTGAGACTAGCTCTGCCAAAGTCGCTATTGTGGAGATTAGCACCTTGGAGATTAGTACCTTGCAATTGAGCCGAATGAAAATTTGTTTCGGATAAGTCAGCACCCGGCAATTTCAGAAAACTTAAATTGTGTAGAGCAAAATCCCGTCTTCCCTTCAAATAAGCCGTGAGTAAACTTTGGGAATTTAATTTGCGCCCTTGAGAATTGTGACGCTGGGAACTAATACTGGTGTTGTTAGCCACATTTGCTGGTTTATCTGCCGAATATCCCTGACGTATTCCCTCGGCTTCTGCATTCTTGGCTCGTCTAGCTCGGATTGCTGCGGCTACTTGTGCTGCACCTCCTCCGCTATTAGCCGCAGGAGAAGGGTTGTGGAATAAAATAGCAGAATTTTCCACGCTGTGATTTGTTGGCTCTTTAACACTAGCATCCGATTTAACCAGCAAGCTCTGGGCTAAACTGTCCAAATAGGGTTCCATCTCTAAGGCTCGCAGTACTTCTTCTGCTGACTGGTAGCGATTGCGTACTGACACGTCTAACATTTTTCGCATCACAGTGGTGAGATGATCATTGGCTTGTACCAGATGCTCCCACATCATCTCGCCTGTTTTGGGATTGTAATCTAAATCTTTAGGAGTTTTAGCACTCAGCAGATAAACACAGGTCACACCCAGGGCGTAGATATCACTGGCGTACACTGGACGCATAGCCATTTGCTCTGGAGGTGCGAAACCAGGAGTACCAATAGCGTATGCCGTTAATGCTGTCTGTCCTGATTGGTTGAGTGCTGCTTGGCTGACTTGATTTTTCACAGCACCAAAGTCAATCAGCACCATTCTGGCATCTTGAGTCCGGCGAATTAAATTAGCTGGCTTGATGTCACGGTGAATTACTTTTTGCTCGTGGATGTATTGCAACAACGGCAAAGTCTCGCTCAAAAACTGTTTGATTCCCGCTTCGCTGAAGATCCCATTCTGTTTCACCTCTTGTTGCAGAGTCGAACCACTAATATATTCTTGAATTAAATAAAATTGTTCTTGCTCTTCAAAATAGTCAAGTAGCCTTGGTACTTGAGGATGATTGCCAATCTTACCTAAGGTTCTGGCTTCTCGCTCAAATAACTCTCGCGCCATTTGCAAGATGTGTGGTGCGGTTCCGGAAGGACGTAGTTGTTTAATTACGCAACTCGGTTCTCCTGGTAAGGCTTGGTCGTTAGCTAAGAATGTTGCTCCGAAGCCACCTTGACCTAATGGTTTGACCACCCGATAGCGATCGCGCAATAATAGTCGCGCGCCACATGAGTGACACCTGTGGCTATATGCCTTATTTTCTGGATTGGTACAGGTAGGATTTAAGCAATAGCTCATGCACTGTCAACTCGCTGCACGAATAATGACTGAAAGCGTTACACTCACTTTTAATTATTAACACTCACAATTAACTCTTGCTAGGTGATTTTTGGGGTAAATGCTGGAAATAGCTCCTCAAGTTAACTCAGGACTACGTAAAAGAATGATCAAAACAAGATTATTTATTATACTTACCGTCTCAAATAGTGTCTAGGCTATTTTTTGGGTAAAATATAACATTTAGTCTTCAAATTCGGAATTTTTTGGAGTTCAGTTAATAATTATACTTAATTTCTGACAATTATTTAAATTTTTTTTTCACAGTTTTCTTTCCTCACAAATTCAACCGTCTGAATAATGACTGAACATATGTTCATATGTTATAAGAGAATTATTCAAAAGTGATGGAGAAAAATATGAATACCGTAACCCAAATGAAATGCGCTTGTCCCAATTGCCTGTGTATTGTTTCACTTGAGGATGCGATCAACAAAGAAGGTAAATACTATTGTTCTGAAGGCTGTGCTGAAGGTCACAAAACGATCAAAGGCTGTGGTCATAATGGCTGTGGCTGTTAAATAGTAGAGACGCGATTAATCGCGTCTCAGTAAGTGCTGAGTCCTGGCTAAAAAAAAAGCACCTGTAGTGCTACTGTTTTTGAGATATGTTTTGACAGTCTCCCCTCTCCTTAGCAAAACTACGGTGTACACACAAGTCCTGCCTGTCTGCGTTTGAGCCTGTTTTGCCCCCTAAATCCCCCAAGTTTGGGGACTTGGAAAATTCTTGTTCCCCCATAATTGGGGCTTAGGGGGCGATTCGATCACTTGTGTGTACACGGTAGCCTTCTCCCATTGGGAGACGCTACGCGAAAGCAAGGAGAGGGGTTGGGGGTGAGGTTGTGTACTTAATTAAATCAGCACTCAACACTTAGAGACTAGATAGAACTTCTCGTGCAACAGCTAATGTCTGCTCAATATCGGCTTCAGTGTGAGCCAAAGAGGTAAAACCAGCCTCAAACTGAGAAGGTGCTAAATAAACACCACGCTCTAACATCCCACGATGGAAGCGACCAAATTTAGCCATATCTGACTTTTTGGCATCTTCGTAGTTATGCACTGGCCCAGAGGTGAAGAATAAGCCAAACATCGCGCTAATCTGACCACCACAAACTTGGTGACCAGTTTCTTGGGCAATTTGCACTAAGCCATCTGCTAACTTCCGAGTAATTTGATCAAGATACTCATAAGTACCAGGTCGTTGCAACAATTCCAGGGTTTTAATCCCAGCCGTCATTGCTAAGGGATTACCTGAAAGAGTTCCCGCTTGATACACAGGGCCTGCGGGCGCAATCATGGACATGATATCCCGACGACCGCCGTAGGCTCCTACTGGCAAGCCACCACCAATAACTTTGCCCAATGTTGTTAGGTCTGGTGTTACACCAAATTTTTCCTGAGCGCCACCATAAGCAATCCGAAATCCTGTCATCACTTCGTCAAAGACTAGCAACGCTCCATGTTCATGGGTAAGTTCTCGTAAACCTTCGAGAAAACCAGCATCAGGTGTAATAAATCCAGCATTGCCAACTACTGGCTCCAGAATCACACCGGCTATTTCATCGCGGTTTTGTTCCAATAATGCTTTCACCGCTTCCAAGTCATTGTAAGGAGCCGTCAGAGTGGTGATGGTTGATGATTTAGGTACTCCGGGGGAATCGGGTAAACCAAGTGTAGCTACACCAGAACCAGCTTTGACGAGAAATGTATCGGCGTGACCGTGGTAGCAGCCTTCAAACTTGATGATTTTTTCTCTGTTTGTGAAAGCCCGCATTAACCGCAGCACTGCCATACAAGCTTCAGTGCCTGAATTCACAAATCTGACCATTTCGATGCTAGGAACGGCATCAATTACCATTTCGGCCAGAACATTTTCCAGTAAGGAAGGAGCGCCGAAGCTAGTGCCTTTTTCTAAAGCTTCATGGAGCGCTGCGATCACTTCTGGATGGGCGTGACCACAAATAGCTGGCCCCCAAGTGCCGACATAATCAATATATTGGTTGCCATCTACATCCCAAATGTATGCGTCTTTGACTCGATCAAAAACGATGGGTTGTCCGCCAACTGATTTAAAGGCGCGAACTGGAGAATTAACTCCTCCCGGCATGAGATTTTGGGCTGCGGCAAAGATTTCTTGTGATTTTGTGGTTTTAATTGTGGTATTTACCAAGGCTCTCTCCTAAATAGTGGAAAATAAAAAGCTCTATCTTAGGATAGGGTTAAAAACTGTTTAGAAATTCTACCTTATAGAGTTATCCAAACCAGAAAAATAACAATATGTTATACAAGTCCAATGATGACTTGCCTTTAGAGATTCGCACTAAGTTATCTGAGGCTTACCAGGATCTTTACCGGGCTGCTTTTAACTCGGCAATCCATTGGTATGGTGAAGCTTCTCAAGCCCACCAAGTAGCCTTAAGTGCCGTAAAAATGCGGTTGGCTACAGATAGGAATGCTTTTGTTTAAGCTGAATCAGCAAGTTCAATTTTAAGTCAGCATACCAGATGCTCTATTCAGAATGGTATCGTGAATCCATCAATATTGTTTAATGATCACAAATTAGCTGGTATGTTTTCTACTGATCCGCATTCACTACCACACTCTATTCCTGTTGATAAGATTTGCTACGATGAACGGGGTTTAGTGCCGACAATTATCCAAGATTATTTGGATGGCACTGTTTTAATGATGGCGTGGATGAGTCAGGAATCATTAAAAAAGACTTTAGAAACTGGGGAAACTTGGTTTTGGAGTCGTTCTCGCCAGGAGTTATGGCATAAGGGAGCCACTTCTGGACATATTCAAAAGGTGCAAAGTGTCCGTTATGACTGTGATAGTGATGCACTGCTCATTGGTGTGGAGCAGCTAGGAGATATTGCCTGTCACACTGGAGAACGCAGTTGTTTTCATCAAGTAGAAGGGGCAATTGTTGCTCCACCAGGGGATACATTATCTCAAGTATTTCAGGTGATCTGCGATCGCCGTGACAATCCCGTGGACACTTCTTATACCTGTAAGTTATTGGCCGGTGGCGATAACAAAATTTTAAAAAAGATCGGCGAGGAAAGCGCTGAGGTCGTCATGGCGTTTAAGGATGATGAAGAGGATGCGATCGCCGGTGAAGTTGCAGATTTACTCTACCATACGCTGGTTGCCTTAGCTCATCATCAAGTCGATGTGAAGTCAGTATATCGCAAGTTACAAGAACGTCGGCGATAAGAGGGGAGCAGGGAGTGGGGGAAGAAGCAGGGGAGCAGGGAGCAGGGAGCAGGGGGGAGAAGACGGTAACTTCCCAATGACCAATGACCAATGACCAATGACCAATGACTAATGACTAATGACTAATGACTAATATTTTTTAATTCTTATCATTACCTAAAATTTTCCTCACCAATTCCACAGGATTTCCACAGGGATTTTGGTAGTTTTCCACAGATGTTTTACGAGCTAATCGGCAGTTGCAGTTTTACTGGGGATTGTTGATTCAGAATAGCCTAAATCATAAGACACTGAGTTTATGTTAAGTTAAGTAATAAAAATCTAGCTATAGTCCTGATTATTGCGTCAAGTTTTATTTTTTATACCACTGGATTTAACATTTCGCAGCATTGACAAACCCACCCCCTCTTGGCGCACAATGATGCGACTGGCTTTTATAGTCTGTCCAACCATTGACACCAAAAATCACCTCAGAGGCTGGTGTAGATTGTCAGGTAAAGACAGGACTATGTAAGGCAAATCCCCCATCACTGCAAGCAACTTGTCTCGCTTGATTGACCTCAGAGAAGGAAAAACTCATGAACGCAACAGTTAGTATCTTTACAGAAATTCCCGAAACACTACATGAATCTCTCAAAAATTACTTAGAAGCACATCCTGATTGGGATCAAAATCGAGTGCTGACGGCTGCTTTGTCGCTGTTTTTACTTCAAAATGGTGAGAGCGATCGCCGCGCCGCCCGCGTATATTTAGAAACATTGTTTCATAATTGTTAAATATAAATGCCCTGCACCAATTAGCCAAAAAACTCAAAGTGCTGGTAAGTAGGTGGGCAAAAATATTTCTAACTATGAGAAGATGTGATCCAACGGTGTGCGATAATGCTTCGCCCGCCGGAGGCGATCGCACAGAGTACGACACCATAGTGGGAATTTTTTTGGACAACTGAATCTCAAAGACTGTGTTATTTTGGCTCCTGCCTGAGCATGGGCACGGTTACCGTGCCCCATCAATGGATACTGATTACAGATAGCAAGGGGTGGATGGGGACAAGATAACAGGAAAGAAAATTAAGTAGATATTTTTGCTCAAAAATCTCTGGAATACGGTAATGGCGTGTTTGTCTTTAGCAGTGAAACAAAATTGAAGGAAACATCAGATATAGGGGGAAACTCCGCGAATGCCTAAGTGAGGAACTTGGGAAATTTTGTTATGTAACAAGATTTATTCGTGCCTACCGACTGAGTTACTTCATCAAGAGTTAATCGAGAAAAACTCTAGACTAAAGACTATGCACTCAAGTATGAGTTTCCAACTGCGGAGAGTGAGCGGGACATTCAAACTTATACCCTACGCCACGTACAGTTTGAATTAATGCTGGTTGGCTAGCATCGACTTCAATTTTCTTGCGAATTTGACCGATGTGTACATCTACAACCCGTTGATCACCAACATATTCATAATCCCAGACCTCTTGAATCAGTTCTGCACGTCGCCAGACTCTACCCGGATGGCTAGCTAAAAAATGCAATAAGTCAAATTCTAGCGCCGTTAAGGGTATTGCTTGGTTGTTAAATGCGACTTCCCGTCGTGCAGGATCAATCATTAACTTTTCAAATACTAGGCGTTTTTGTTCAGAGGTAGTCACAATCCTCTGTCGCCTCAAAATTGCTGCTACTCTCACTTCTAACTCTCCCAGTCCAAATGGCTTGGTGAGATAGTCATCAGCACCTTTAGAAAAGCCGCGAATTTTATCGGCTTCATCGGCGCGACTAGTCAGCATCAACACAAACACACCATTACGACTTTGCATTTCCTGGCAGAGGTTGAACCCAATAACATCTGGTAAATTCACATCTAGAATCACCAAATCGGGGTTAAATTGCTCAAATAGGGCTAAGGCTGTTTTACCATCCTCAGCAGCCTCCACCTGATAGGTCTGCTTAATCAAAAAGCGTTGGATTAAATTTCGGACCGCAGGGTCGTCATCAACTACAAGAATCTTGGCGGGAGCCATGACCATCACTTTGCACAACAATTCGTAAGATGAACACAGAAGGAGGATTGCGTAAAAACGCAATTTCCACATTAGGGGTTATTTAAGACTCTACAGGGGTAAGGAATGCATTTCCTGATTATCCAAAATAATAAATAATAGTGTAATCAGAATTCGGGAAAATGAAACTAAGAAAATTTTACTAGTCACACATATACTTACGTAGAAGTATGATAATTATCAAGGTTGATATGTACTAGAGCGATATTCTTAACATTCACCACGGCAGTTCGGTAACCTAGTAGACTTGATTTTCCCAATTAAGTGGGGATTTAAAACTTTTTAATTTTAAATCCATATGTGGATACATACCACAAGTTATTATGAGACTAATTCTAGAATTTTTCCTCAGCCTACTCTAAATTGCCAAATTTAGAAACATAAAAGTTAATTTTTTCATAAAAAATGCGTTTTAGGCATCTTTAATCAAAATTATAGAGTCAGGCGCTCATTGACCAAAGACACGAGGGTATACACGGAGTTATACCAATATGTTAAAGTTGAGGTAGTTAGAAATTCCAAGTCAATCCAACTAACCCATGCTACTATCCTTGTAGGGCAAAAAATGGATTGATCCGTTGGTTTGAATCAAGATAAACTTAAATTTGTTTTTCCTGAAGCAAAAGACTTCCTCTGACTAAGGCTAAAGAAAGTATAAACTCCCATGAGCGATCAAAATCCCTACGAGAAACTTGGGGTATCAGAAGATGCTAGCTTCGATGAAATTCAGGATGCTCGTAATCGCCAATTGGAGCAATACAATGGCGATGCCAAGAGTCTAGACCTAATTGAAGTAGCTTACGATGCGATTTTAATGGATCGCCTACGGATGCGCCAGGAAGGTAAAATAAAAGTACCTGAACGAATCAGGTTTCCAGAATTGCGCGTGCAATTGCCTTCAAAAGAAAGTCCCAGCCCTCGTGAGCAGTCGCCTGCATGGCTGCAAAGAATGCTCGATCAACCCGCGCCTAAAGATATACTCTTACCTGGAGCTTGGTATTTGGGTTTAAGTACTATTAGTGTATTTACTCAGTCCGCAGGCAATCAGGTTTTACAGTTGGCTTTAGTCGTAGGTGTAGGAATCAGTATTTACTTCCTCAAGCGTAAGGAAGGCAAGTTTGGTAGAGCAGTTTTATTAACGCTGGTGGGTTTAATTGTCGGTTTAATTGTCGGCGGGCTAATTGCTAGTTGGCTGTTGCCGCAGATCAACTTGGGTCAGTTAACATCTGAGCAGTTTTCTACAGTGTTAACATTTATATTGTTGTGGCTGATTAGCAGTTTTCTACGTTAAGCCGATGAGTATTTTGAATTGTAGATTAATTAAGGGTAATAGATAAGTTAATTTTATCTTTTACCCATGTTGTTAAGACCAGGAACTATTAACCAATTTCGACTCTTTGAGATTCGAGGATCAGTTTGACAGCTGTACTTAAATCCTGAACAATTAAGTCGGGATGGTAAATTTCTAATTGAGTGCGATCGCGAATTCCAGACTCCACAGCCATCACCTTAATACCGTGTTTTTTCGCCGCCGCAATATCTGCTTCTGTATCCCCAACCATCCAAGTATCGGCTGCGGGGGGCAGTTCTGCTAATGCCCGTGCCATCAATAAGGGCTTATCTTCAATGTCAGTAGTTTTAACATAGTCGTTTTCCAGGCAATAGCAGCGATTTTCTGGAAAAAAACTGCCTAAGTCGTATTTTTTCACTGCATAATCTAGTTCCCGTACCCGACGCATTGTCATCACAGCCAAATCAATTCCCGCCTGTTGAATTTGTAACAGCGCCTCTACAGCACCTGGGATCAGGCTGTCATACTGAAAGTAAGTGTCTGTATGTACGGTTTTGCGCCGCAACTGAGCAAATTCTTGTGCTTGCGTCCCATCTAAACCAGATTTTAAGGCAATTTGTTTTTCCGGGACGCGCGATCGCTTGAGTTGCCAAAATTCGGCTTTCTCCAGTTGTTGCACAGATTGTTCGGGATGTTGGATTTGCTGCAAACAAAATTGATAAACACGGTAATACCGTTCAGAGACATTCATGATCGGGCCGTCGAAGTCGGTGATTAGTCTTAGCATCGGCGGAAATTGTAAATTTTTATGACAATTATAAGAAAGACGCTGAAAACACCTGAGAAACAGCAACATCGTTGCATTTTTCGTACTTTAGGCAGGTGATGAAAGCTAGATGCACCCTTGAGGGTGCTTTGATGTTAAACTGATTTGAACAGGAAGGGTAATCAACCTGTATAAAAACCCGATGTTGCCTAACGGCTCTACGCTGCACCTTCTCCCAAAGGGAGAGGCTTCGCCAAGACAATTGAAAATATGGGGTTCTATTCCATAGTTCTAGCTCCTTTCCAGGAATAGGTAAAATTTTCATGGGGACTAGACGACCAGTTTTTAAGCACAAACAAATTTTGGAGTCATCCAACTACGGTAGGGCATACCGAAAGTTAACGCTTGAGGAGAGAACCACCTCTGGGTGAGATACCGCAAGGGGTTTCATCTAAGTGGACTCGTTGAACCAAGAATCTCCGTAGCTTTAGCCCGGAGAGTGTCAACTCATTAGTTATTGCAAAGTGCCGCGTTTAATTTGCTCACTTTCAATCGCCTCAAATAAAGCGCGAAAATTACCTTCCCCAAAACCTTTAGCTTGATAACGGCGCTCAATAAACTCAAAGAAAAAAGTCGGTTGTCCAAAAATCGGCTGAGTAAAAATCTGTAGTAATACTGCGTCTTCGGCATTTTCTTTCCAGTCCACCAAAATTTCTTGCTCGGCGATCGCCTCAAGTTCTAGGATTGATAAAGGGAATCCAGGGCGCTGTTGAATCTGTGAGTAGTAGGTTTGGGGAACCGAGAGTAAAGATAAACCACGGGAGCGAAATTGCGCGATCGCACTCATTAAATTAGGAGTCCCCAAGGCGATGTGTTGAATACCCGGCCCCCGATTCACATCCAGAAACTCTTGAATTTGGGAATTGCGCGAAGCTGGTTCATTAATCGGTATTTGTACTCTACCGTTACGGGAAACCATGACTTGGCTATATAAAGCCGAACGGTCAGTTTGAATTTTAAAACTTTGCTGGGGTTGAAAATCGAGAATTTTTGCGTACCAAGCAACAGCCGACTCTAATTCACCCACAGCCACATTTAGCACTATGTGATCTATAGAACTAAAAGTATGCTCTGTGGTTGATTGTAGATCATCATCTGTCACTCCTGAGCTTTCCATCAACGTATGAGTCAAACCACCCCAAGCGGCAATTTTGCCCCACTTGCGGAAGACATCACCAAAGGCCTGTGACTGGATGGGTTGGATGACTGTAGCGCCGTGAGATTGAGCAAGTGCGATCGCTCCTTCCACATCTTCCATCACAAAAGCCACATCTGCTACCCCTGGAGGATGTTGGCACAAAAACGCCGCCACCGGACTCGTAGGCAATAAAGCTGAAGACAGCAAAAAGCGAACAATACCGTTGCTCACCACTTCCGTACAAGTGTGAGCCGAACTGATGCTACTATCTACTGCTGTAAACCCCAGGTGGTGTACAAACCAATTCCGCCAGACTTTGGCATCTTCGACATAGAAATGAACGTGATCGATGTTCATAAATCCTGAAAATCCAGCACAACAGCTTACCTATCTGTAATTTTGAGATTTTTTGCTAGATTATCAAGTATTTCCTGATTAATCATACACCTTACATTTTGCACAAATAAAAATTCATGTTATTTAATTACATAGTATTTAAACCAAACCCCTTGATTTAGTGATAAAATCCAATATAAATAAGGTAGCATTATCGTGCATCTTTTTACCTTGTCTGGGTTTGTGCGTAGAGATGCCAGATATGAGATATCAGTATAAAGCATTTGAAAATTTAACGTAAAGCAACTTGCCATGCTTTCCCTGTTTGCTTCAAGTTAAAAGATTTACACGACTGCAAGAATTTAATAAAATTACCATTCAACTGTAAGGATTTAATTTGCTCAGTGATCGGTTTACCATAGCGCAGACTAAATTCAACACCCAACGGGCTAATATCAATGTACTTTGTCGGAGATTGTATCGTTAGTTCCTGGAGAATATCCTTGAGTGCTGTTTCCAAATCTGCTGCGGAATTAATACTAGACAATAAAGGAGACTTCTTCGCACTGGTTAATGAAGTATCTTCCTTGGCATTTATTGGTAGTGACTGATTAACTTGAAATAGCGTTATGTATATTTCAGATGCTGGATCAACTTGGTGAATCGCAAAATCAGCCGGATAGTTAACAAAAATATCTCTAGCTTTCTTACCGGAAAAATGGTGAGCAACTACTTGACTGATAGTAAAATTATATTTAGTTTTAAAAATTTTAGAAAGAATGGAAAGTTTAACCCAATAAACTTGATGATGTTCTTGCTCTGCTGAGATTAATTCTTTAATTTGCTGAAGAAAAACTTCAATGGTGGGAATCTCAGGAGTAGAATTGGGAAATTGTGTGATTTGTTTGCCTGTAGAGCTATCCAATACTATCAAAGCTTCTCCTTTTTTGATCGCTTGATAGACCATTAAGCCATTTTGCTGAAGATGGTTGCACAGATTAGTCATCACTTTATCTGACGAACACACGATAACTTCTTTAGCATGGGCATAACGCTCATGAACCGAGGAACCCAAGGCGATCATTTTACCATCAGCATTATCTTTACCCACAGGAACGTGAATTAATTCGTATCCACGCTGATGTAATTCCACATCTCGTTTACCCATGCTACTCCAATTAGCAAAGGCAATCTTGACTTGCAGGGGATAGGTACAAACTTTTGTTAAGAAATTTTCGGTTTGAGTATTCAGTTGTAAGTTTTCTGCATCTAGCAGTAAAATAGCGATCGCTGGCGGAGAAAAAGAGTTTTTCTGAGGCTCCAAAACATCTTGATTATTTAACTCAGTGCAATTTAGCTCTGGAAGTGACTCATTAATTATAACTTCTAGATTACGGAAGGCGGGTGAAGCAAAAAAACTCGGCACTAGAAAAAGTCCCAAGTATTCTTTAATCTTTGGCATCAGTGTCAGATAATCTGCTAAGTTGCTGATTTTTTTATTTAACCCAGCCATGAGTGCAGATTGGTATTGAGGTAGTCTCCAGTTAACACTTTGGTAATTTGCCACAACTAATTCAGGATGCTGCTGTAAAATTTGGATAATTTCTTTACAAACAGCAATACTAAGTTGGTTAATTAACTCAGAATCAGAGGTAGTTAGCACCCGTTTGTCATTTGGCATAACTCATACAGTACATTGGAATAACCTGGTTCAGAGCATCAGCAAAGATGGTAATTACACTATGTTATATCTAGCTAAAAACAACTGATAACCGTGAAACTGCCTAAATAAAATCGTTGAAACTTAGCTAAAGTATGAGGATAAGCGTGGGAAACAAAAAATCCGCTCTCCTGGGTAGAGAAAATTAATTCAAACTGCAACTTTCTCGGAAACTAGCTAACTATTTACCAAAGACAATCGCTCAACTAAGATGAGCAAAAATATAGTCACGAGTACGAGAATCAACAGGGTGAGTAAAAATTTTTTTTGTCGTACCAAATTCAATGATTTCACCAATCTTATTTTCATTACCATGAAAGAACGCAGTGAAATCAGATAAACGAGTAACTTGCTGCAAGTTGTGACTAATAATTACCATTGTCAATTCTGAACGCAAGCGCAAACTTTGGATTAAACTTTCAACTTTCATGCTAGCAGTAGGATCAAGAGCAAAACAAGGCTCATCCATCAAGATAATTTGTGGCTTAACTGCTAAAGCACGAGCAATGCAGAGTCGCTGTTGTTGACCGCCAGAAAGGTCTAAAGCCGACTTGTGCAATTTATTTTTCACTTCTTCCCAGAGGTCAGCATCTTTAATGGCAGATTCTACAATTGCGTCTAATTCTGGTTTCGGATGCCACCCGACGATTTTCACGCCATAAGCCACATTATCGTAAACGCTCATCGGAAAAAGATTCGGCTTGGGGAGTACCATACTCACTTGGCGGCGGAGGCGATTTAAGTTGACCCGACGCTCATAAATATTTTGATTAAAAAATTCTACCCTCCCCTCAACCCGTACTTTTGCTTCTAATTCAATCATGCGATTCAGACATTTAAGAAAACTAGATTTTCCACAACCACTAGGGCCAATAATTGCAGTTACTTTACCCTGATAAATATCCATTGATATATTTTCAAATATCTTTTGGGCATTGTAATAAAAGCTGAGATTTTTGACTTGTATGGCTGGAATTAGTTTATTCATCCTAAGAAACTGGTACAATAAATATTGACTAAACAAAGGTGTAAAATAAGTATTCCTGTTTTGTTGTGTGTCAAGTCAATATGGGTTCGTCATAGTTCCGAATAAAGGAGGCTATTACTCATTCATTGATGACTACCCAGCGTCAAAATAAATGCTCGTTCTGACATCGTTTAATTAAAGGCCACTTTTTGTGTTCAAGTTAGATGAAATGTGTTGTGCTGATCTGGTAAGCATAAAATCAAGCAAATAACACTAGAAAACTTGATTGAGACCTAATGAGTTTTGGTTAAAACGATATACTTCTTACCTGAAATTGTCATCTGATTATCGCATTCCTTGTGAATCCTGTCAGGAAGATCATGACTTTCCGGTATTCACTCAATAGATACAAGTGGATTTGCTGTGCTGCTGACAGTGCAGTTAGGATGCTAAAATACTATCTCTTCATTTTTCAACGAGATGTGGGCAGATATAGGTTATGTCCCAACAATAGCAGCTTGAGGTTAATTTAAGTATTATTTGTATAAATTACATAACTACTATCAACGCTTTAACCAAAACGTCCTGAAACATAGTCATGGGTGCGGGAATCTAAAGGGTGATTAAATATTTGATTTGTGACACCAAATTCAACCATTTGACCAATACGACTTTCATCGGTGCTGAAAAAAGCTGTAAAATCTGCAACACGAGTGGCTTGCTGCATATTATGAGTCACAATAGCGATCGTCAATTCCGAGCGCAAAGTTTGGATAAGTTCCTCAATTTTCATGGTAGCGATGGGGTCAAGAGCCGAACAAGGTTCATCCATGAGGAGGACTTTTGGTTTGACGGCTAAAGCACGGGCAATGCAGAGTCGCTGTTGTTGACCACCAGAAAGACCTAATGCTGATTTATCTAATTTATCCTTGACTTCATTCCAAAGTGCAGCGCCTTTTAGGGCAGATTCCACTATTGCATCTAACTCTATCTGTGAACATTTGCCAGCTATTCTGATCCCATAAGCAACATTTTCGTAAATGCTCATGGGAAAAGGATTTGGCTTTTGGAATACCATACCAATTTGGCGGCGTAGTCGATTTAAATTGATGCGGGGGTCATAAATATTTTGACCAAAAAATTCTACACGTCCTTCTACTTTGACTGAACCTTCTAATTCGCCAATTCGATTCAGACTCTTAATAAAGGTTGATTTACCACAACCACTAGGGCCGATAAGTGCAGTTACTTGATTTTGATAAATATCTAGGGAAACATTATCAACGGCTTTAGTGGTGCTGTAGTAAAAGCTGAGATTTTTGACTTGAATAGCTGGAGTTAATGTTTTCATTTTTTAGATAAATTTACCCAGTAATGTGGGCAGTTTTAATTTTTTTTACTTAATCTTTCGTTTACGAGTAACTAAGCGAGAGATAATACTGACAAATAAAACCAAGCCAAGTAAAACTATAGAACTAGTCCAGACTAATTGATGTTTCTGTGGGTCGGGGTCGTTGTAGAGGTTATAAATTAATACTGGTAAGGAGGCTGTTGGGCTGAGTAGTCCTTCTGACCAATCTAGGCTAAACAAAGCCGTCACAACCAGAGGGGCTGTTTCACCAGACGCACGAGCGATGGCTAAGAGAATACCTGTGGTAATTGCAGGTAATGCCGCAGTCACTACGATGCGAAAAGTGGTTTGTAAGCGATTACCTCCTAAAGCTGCGGAGGCTAGGCGTTGATCTGTAGGAACTAGTTTTAAGGCTTCTTCCGTGGTCAGGACAATCACGGGTAGCATAATTGTAGCTAAAGCAAAGCCACCTGCGATCGCACTAAATTGTTTAGTTACTAAAACGATTATACTGTAAGCGAATACACCCACGATAATGGAAGGCACACCAGTCAGAATGTTAGTGATAAAGCGGACAAAGTTAGCTGCTGGGTGAGTACGTCCAAATTCGGCTAAAAATATTCCCGTGAATATGCCTACGGGAACGCTTAATAGTGCAGCAATTGTCACAATTGTTGCTGTTCCAAGAATGGCATTGCCAAAGCCAAAATCAATCACAGGATTAACAAACATTTCTAGCTTGAGTCCAGATATTCCCCTGGCGATAATTTCCCACAAAATGGATAATAAAGGAATTAAAGCTATAAATGTGAATGCCAAGGCGATCGCATTCATTAAATAAGTAAATAACTGCCTTGATTTTGGCAAAGGGCTAAATAATTCATTAGCTAAAGATTGGGGAATTTTTGAATTTTGATGACTACTCATATTTATCAATAATTCTCATATTTAATTTGCGGATAACATACAATATATTTGATTCATCTCTTAGCGATTTTTCTTTCCCACCCACTCTACCAAGACAACAGCACCAAAATTCACAAACAAAGTCACTCCAAACAAAACTAATCCCAGATAAGTTAAAGCTCCAATGTGCAATCCTCGTTCGGCTTCGGCAAATTCATTGGCGATGACAGAAGGTATTGTATAAGCAGGATCTAATAAAGAAGCACTGATTTGAGCCGAATTACCAATCACCATAGTCACAGCCATTGTTTCGCCCAAAGCTCTTCCTAAAGCCAGCATTGCTGCACTGACAATTCCCGAAAAACCAGCAGGTAGCAATACTCGAAAAATTGTTTCCCAACGGGTACTACCCAAAGCCATAGATGCACTACGTAATTCTTTAGGAATTGCCAATAACACATCCCGACTAATTGCTGCTATTGTGGGCAGAATCATAATTGCGAGGATAATTCCCGCAGTTAACATATTTGTCCCAAAAGGGTCTGTGGTATTAAATATTGGTATCCAACTAAAATATTTAGCTATCCACTTTTGTAGGGGTTCTAAAGCTGGAATAAAAATAAAAATTCCCCATAAACCAATAATCACACTGGGAATTGCGGCAATTAACTGCACCACAAATGCCAGAGTTGTTTGGATAGAAACTGGTAAAAAATTCTCACTGGTAACTAATGCCACTGCTAAACCTACAGGAAAAGCAAATAAAATAGCGATCGCACTACTTACCAGAGTTCCATAGATATAAGGTAAAGCACCGAAAACCTCATTACCTACATCCCAATCTTTCCCCCATAAAAACTCTATACCAAACTTCGCAATAGCTGGTCTAGCTTCTTTAAAAATGATCCAACTCATCACAAATAGCATCGCCACAGTCATCGCAGTAAAAGTATAGACGAGCCATGTAAATCCTTGGTCAAACCAACCTTTTATGCCATCCTTAGCGATCAATTCAATGTTTTTATCATTTAGAGGCAATGAATTATTGTAGGGTGAATTAGCTGAATTTTTCATGAAAAATCAAAATAATTAGATTATTTGGGATTAATAGGGTGAACAAATAGCCCACCCTGCTAAAAGAATTAAGATGGCTAATTTATGGTTTAACAGTACTATTCACTGTCTGCAATACCCGATTTGTCACTGCGGGAGGAATTGACGTATAGTTCATGTCATCATTTAATTTTTGGCCATCAGTCAATACCCAATTAATCCATTTCTTCACAGCATCAGCTTTGGCAGCATTAGAATACTGTTTATAAACCATCATCCAGGTGAGACCAACGATAGGATAACCTTGTGCTGGATCTCCTGCAAAAACACGATAATTATCAGGAAAATTCACAGATGCTAAAGCTGCGTTTGCAGACTGCAAAGAAGGAGCCACAAACTGCCCTGCTTTATTTTGGATCTGTGCTGATTTGAGTTTGTTTTGCGTAGCGTAAGAATATTCTACATAACCAATAGCGCCAGGAGTACGAGCAACTAAAGCAGCTACACCTGGATTACCTTTACCACTAAGGACATTGGGCAAATTCCATTTGGGCGCAGTACCAGTTCCGACTCTACCTTTAAAATAAGAGCTAATTGAACTCAAGTGGTTGGTGAAAATGAAAGTTGTACCGCTACCATCAGCACGAACAGCAAATCGAATTGGTTGGTTGGGTAGATTTACACCAGGATTATCAGCTTTGATTTTGGGATCGTTCCAGTTAGTAATTTGACCAGAAAAAATAGCTGGTAAAGTAGTACGAGATAATTTGAGATTATTAACACCGGACAGATTATAAACGACAGAAACAGCACCACCTGCTGTGGGTACTAAAATCACACCATTCTTGACTTTACCCATGTCAGCGTCTGTCATTGCAGCATCACTACCACCAAAGTCAACGGTTCCAGCAATAGTTTGCCGAATACCACCACCACTACCAATTGCTTGGTAGTTAATTCTCATATCTGGAAATTTCTTTCTCACTTCACGAGCGTATCTTTCATACAAAGGCGCTGGAAAAGTTGCTCCTGCACCGTTGAGAGTTTGGGCTTGAGCTTGGGCTGGTGCTGTACAAATAGAACCAAGTGCAACAGCAGTGGTTACCACTGAAGTAGCAAATGCTCGCTGCAATATGGTGGTTGAAAAACCCATAATACCTCTAATTTTAAAGATTGATTGCTGTTTTATTTACAACATTAGATTAATTTGTTTAAGGTTAAATTTAGTTTAAGCTTATATTAATACGGCTTTAAAGTATTATTAAAAACCAATTTATAGGATAAATTATTAATCAAAAATAATATTGGTATTTGGGGAATTTTTATGATTATAAATTCCCTGAGAGGCTATATTTTATTTGTCTACAGGAATCAATGCCTGTTGCTGACAAACAAAGGCGTTATTAGCAGGCTACGCCAACAAAACCCCACAGATAAATCTGGGGGCTTGTATCATAAAGGAACTATCGGTCAATCTAAGTAGCCATCATGAACTGCGTACACCAATTATTTGTGAGGCTGCATATTATTTCGACCCCTCCCCCTTCGGGTTCACCAGTCGCCTACGGTGGGAAACCCGCCTACAGCGCTGGTTCACCGCAAGCGAGGAGGGGAACTGGATTTCTGGTTAAATTCTATTTATCCATCTTTATATTAAATTGGTATTACTACTAAGTTAATTTACCGCTAAAGCGGTCTGATGACTGCACCGACCCAAATTTGATGCTGGTCTGCAAGGAGGCTTTGACAGACTAATATTGGGTAATGATGAATAATATAAGAGAATGCTTTACATTTCTTAAATATTCACCTTTGTTAGAACAATGGCAAGAGACTTACGGGGATTCATCAAAATTCTAGAAGAAAAAGGACAATTAAAGAGAATTTCGGCTTTAGTTGACCCAGAGTTTGAAATTGCGGAAATTTCCAACCGGATGCTGCAACAAGGTGGGCCAGGGTTACTATTTGAGAACGTCAAAGGTGCATCCTTCCCGGTGGCAATAAATTTGATGGGAACAGTGGAAAGGATATGCTGGGCAATGAATATGCAGCATCCAGAGGAGTTGGAAACTCTGGGTAAAAAGCTGGGTATGCTGCAACAACCAAAACCACCAAAGAAGATTTCCCAGGCGATAGATTTTGGGAAAGTCCTGTTTGATGTGGTGAAGGCTAAACCAGGAAGAGACTTTTTCCCAGCTTGTCAGCAAGTGGTGCTGCAAGGTGATGATTTGGATTTGAATAAGTTACCCTTGATTCGTCCTTACATCAATGATGCTGGTAAAATTATCACCCTGGGGTTGGTAATTACCAAGGATTGTGAAACAGGTACGCCAAATGTGGGTGTGTATCGCTTGCAACTGCAATCCCAAAATACGATGACTGTTCACTGGTTATCTGTGCGCGGTGGGGCGAGACATTTACGCAAAGCTGCTGAACGTGGTAAAAAGTTAGAAGTGGCGATCGCACTGGGTGTAGATCCTCTAATTATCATGGCAGCTGCGACACCTATTCCTGTAGATTTATCAGAGTGGTTGTTTGCGGGACTATATGGCGGTTCCGGTGTGAACTTAGCCAAGTGTAAAACTGTAGATTTGGAAGTTCCTGCCGATTCCGAGTTTGTTTTAGAAGGGACAATTACACCAGGGGAAGTGTTACCAGATGGCCCCTTTGGTGATCATATGGGTTATTACGGCGGCGTGGAAGATTCGCCATTGGTGCGCTTTGAGTGTATGACTCACCGCAAAGATCCAATTTATTTAACCACATTTAGCGGTCGTCCACCAAAAGAAGAAGCAATGATGGCGATCGCACTCAATCGGATTTACACTCCTATTCTGCGGCAACAAGTCTCCGAAATTGTCGATTTCTTCTTACCAATGGAAGCTTTGAGTTACAAAGCGGCGATTATTTCCATTGATAAAGCATATCCGGGACAAGCGCGACGGGCAGCTTTGGCGTTTTGGAGTGCCTTACCCCAATTTACCTACACCAAATTTGTGATTGTCGTGGATAAAGATATCAATATTCGTGATCCGCGTCAAGTCGTTTGGGCGATTAGTTCCAAAGTTGACCCCAGTCGGGATGTATTTATTTTGCCCAACACACCCTTTGATACCTTAGATTTTGCCAGTGAGAAAATTGGTTTAGGTGGACGGATGGGAATTGATGCGACGACCAAGATTCCACCAGAAACCGATCATGAATGGGGTTCTCCCTTAGAATCAGATCCAGATATAGCGGCGATGGTAGAAAGACGATGGGCTGAATATGGTTTAGCAGATTTAAAGTTAGGAGAAGTCGATCCAAATTTGTTCGGTTACGATATGCGCTAGAAACTATGACATTCTTAGCCCCCTCCTCGCTTGCGGGGAGGGGGTTGGGGGTGGGGTTCTTCTTGCAACCAACGCACAATTTCCGCCAACACCTCCTCAATACTCTGCAAAACATCCTCATTCTTAAACCGCACAACTCGCAACCCTAAACTCTGCAAAAATTCTTGCCGAATTGCATCTTTTTCTGGGGTATAGTCGTGAATCTCACCATCCACTTCCACCACTAACTGCACTTCTCCACAGTAAAAATCAACAATAAAACGGTCAATTGCGTGTTGACGGCGGAATTTAAACCCCAAGACTTGCTGGTTTCTCAACTTTTGCCAAAGTTGCTTTTCTGCTGGGGTGAGTTCACGCCTCATCTGTCGTGTTAATGGCTTGAGTTTCTACCAGAGTTTGGGCGATGTTTGCCAAGGAACCCCACCCC
>NZ_CAWQOY010000109.1:0-58033 GCF_963896525.1 Nodularia sp. LEGE 04288 | reverse complement strand
CCCTGCCCCCGTTCCTCTTCTCAGGCTATTTGCGCTGTTTGAGCCAGTTGTTGCTGGTTGAGATAGAAATAATGACCTTTTCTGGCAATTAATTCATCGTGAGTCCCGCTTTCGACGAGTAAGCCTCGATCTAAAACCAGGATCAGGTCAGCATGGCGCACTGTGGACAGGCGATGGGCAATAATTAGGCTGGTGCGCCCTTGGAGAATTGTTTTCAGGTTATTTTGGATAATCCGCTCAGATTCGGCATCGAGGTGGCTGGTGGCTTCGTCTAAAAGCAATAAGCGGGGATTTCCGAGTAAAGCACGGGCGATCGCTAGCCGTTGGCGTTGTCCACCAGATAACATCCCCCCACCTTCACCAATTTGGGTTTCGTAGCCAGCAGGCATCAGCTTGATAAATTCATCGGCTCCTGCTAAACTTGCGGCTTCAATAATTTCCTCTAATGTGGCTTCTGGGTGAGCAATATTGATATTTTCGCGGATTGTCCCGCCAAACAAGAAGGTATCTTGATCGACAACTCCAATTTGCGATCGCAGCGATCGTAAGGAAATACTAGTCACATCTTGGGCATCAATTAATACTTTGCCATCTGTCGGCAGGTATAGTCCCAAGATCATCTTGGCGAGGGTTGTTTTCCCTGAACCACTACGTCCCACAACCGCTACAGTCTGCTGCGGCAGGATTTCAAAGCTGAGATTTTCTAGGACATTAATATCACTCTCTGGGTGATAGCGGAAAGTCACATTGTCAAACTTAATGTGTCCTTCTAATCTCGGTAAAAACTGCCGGGGTTGATGGTGTAAATCTTCCTCTGGTTCTGCTTCTAAGACATCGTTAATTCGTTCACTAGAAATAACTACTTCCTGAAGTTGATTCCACAAAACAACCAGCCTTTGAAAGGGGCGAATAATGTTACCCAACAACATATTAAAAGCAACTAACTGCCCAATTGTCAGTTGGTTTTGAATGACTAACCATGACCCAAACCACAGCAATCCCGTAGTTACTAGCGTTTCAATTCCAGAGCTAAAAAGTTGCATTTTGTTACTAATTATCTGCCCAGCAAAGGTCTTTTTAATCACATTATTTAATAGCTCTTCCCAATGCCAGCGAACTGTTTGTTCAATTGCCATTGAGCGAATTGAGCTAATACCTGTGAGGGATTGAATCAGATAACTATTTTCGCTAGCTGAGGCATTAAAAGCCTCGCGATTAATGCGCCGAAAGAAAGGTGTAGCAACGAGCGCCAAAATAAAGAATGGGGGGATAATGCATAAACTCAGCAATGCCATTGGGGCGCTATACCAAAACATCAAACCCACGTAGATAAACACTGTCAGCAAATCCAAGGTGATAGATAAAGCTTCCCCGGTGAGGAATCGCTGAATTTTATAGTTTTCTTGGACGCGGGAAATAATATCCCCAACGTAGCGGGATTCAAAGAAGGCTAAAGGTAAGCGAAAGGTATGTTTAATAAAACCCACCAATAAAGCTACACTAATGCGGTTGGCTGTGTGATCGAGTAGATATTGCCGTAGTCCATTGACCACGACACTGAACAAGCCAAAAATCAGCAACCCGAAACCGACGGCGTTTAATGTCAGGGTGCTACGCTGCACAAGTACTCGGTCTAAGAGCAACTGAGTTAATAAAGGCGTAACCAATCCAAATATCTGAATTAACACCGAAGCCATGAAGACTTCTAACAGGACTTTGGAATGAGGTTTGACTAAATCAAACAACTGCCAAAATTGTGTACTCGATTCTTCAGTTTCTTTGAGGAGGGCTGTGGGTTGCAATAACAACGCGTAACCAGTCCAACCAGCTTTAAATTCTTCATCGGTGAGGGTACGTTGTCCGAAGGCTGGGTCACCGACAATCACCTGCTTTTTGCTGATTTCATAGACAACAATGTAGTGTCTACCTTCCCAATGTGCGATCGCAGGTAAGGTTTGTTGTGCTAATTTATCCAAGCTGGCTTTTACCGGACGGGTAGTAAAACCAATACTTTCCGCCGCAGTTGTTAAACCCCGCAATGTAGCACCGGTGCGATTAATATTAGCTAAATCCCGCAGTCGGTTCACACTCAAGCGCTTACCCCAATAGCGGCTAATCATCACCAAGCAAGCGGCTCCACAGTCAGCAGCGCTTTGTTGTTCAAAGAACGGATACCGCTTGGTTAAACGTCCCCACCAATGACCAGCTTTAACTGTAGGACTGGGAAAATAAGCTTGTTTTTGCTTCTTTTTCGGTTCTGGGTCTGGTGGTAATTCTCTGCTTCTCCTGGGGGTAATGACTTGTACAGGTGTATTCTGTGTAACATTTTGCCGTTCTGATGATAACTCGGCTAATTGCGGCCAGTATTCTAATGCCAGTGGCCAATCAGCATTTTTTAGGCTGTAAACCTGCGTAGGTTGAGTAGCGCGCCAATCTTCCTGCTGGGGATATACATAGATGTTTCCCGGCGTTAATGTCCGCCCATCTGTGTGCTGTAGTTCGCCCTGATGCAATAACCAGAGTTTGGTGTCTTTAAAGAGTTTGGCTGGGAGTGAGTCACCTTCTACACTGTGGCGCTCAAATAAAGCCAAGGCTTTGAGTATCCCTTCTACAGACCCATTGTGAGGCACTAGGGACGTTTGGCAACATAATAACAGTAGATCCCACAGTTCGGCACGTTGTTTGAGGCGATCGCGAATACTCGGATGTCTGCGGATCACCTCTTGTAAAGATGCTTGCGGAAAATACGCCAGTTTTAACTTCACAGAAGCTCTAGCCACATAAGGACTAAACTCTTGTTCTGTAAATAAAGTCAGTTCACCAAATGATGCTCCTGTTGTCAGGGTAGTAATTAAGTTATTCGAGCCATCTAAAAGTCTGACTTTACCTCCCAGGACGATATATATGCCATTCGGTGCGCTGGCTGCTTGCCAAAATTGCTTGGCTACTGGTGGTTCGACAATTTCCACCCCAATCAAGCATCTTTCAATTTCTTTGTCTGATAACGGCTCACCCAAGCTGTGGATAAGTTGTTGCGCTAAGTATTCCGGGGAAAACGCTGATGCCATTTACTCACCTCCAAGACAGAATTATTTATTGGTCTGAATCAGATTTAATGACCAATGGAAATTAGGCTCGGAGTTAGATTGCAAGTCGCAAATCGTAATCCCAGTATCCATTCGGCTACGCTCAGGACAAGCCTTGGTTTGATCAGTTTCTGGTGGGGTGGAACTTTTCCGTTTGGTTGACAGTCCCATTTGTTTAAGAAGGCGATTAATGTGGCGATCGCTAATTTGGATGTTAAATTCATTGGCTAAATGTTTGCTTAACCATTGGGCTGTCCAATAAGTAAATGCATAACCATAATCACGAGGACTATGGCTAACCAATTCTTTCAATCGAGCCAGATATTGGTCATTGACAATTTTCGGTCTACCGATGGGTCGCTCATTCCATTTGTGTGCTAAACCGGCTTCCGCTAAACCAATCCAGTAGCGGGCCATTTCCTGAGAGCAACCGATGATTTCACAGATTTGACTTTGAGATTTACCCACATCGGCTAATAACATAATTTCAATCCGCCGCCGATATTCTGGCTGCAAATCAGTTTGTAAACTTTTCAGCAAAGCTTTCCTTTGAAAAGATGTCAGAAACTTACCTTCTTGAAAGTTGGGGATGTTGTAATTTTCAAAGGTTTCGCTTTGACTAAGAGAGTGTGACATATTTATTACCAATTGTCATTTACTGAAAATGTGGGTAATTTCATCTGTTGCAGCTATAGTCAAACCCGAATAAATCAGGCTTCACAACTGCAAAAGTAATTAGCCTTTTCCAGCTAATTAAGTATTTACGTGATCTGGGTATAATGCTTGGTAATTTACCTCTAGTATTGTGACGGACTAGAGGATATATACCCATGTCATCTTGGCTTTTTGTCCTCAAAATTTCACCATGCTAATTGGCTCTACACCCAATGAGAGGTGTTATCAAAAAGCTGCTGATACATCACGGTATTTTTATATTTTTCCCAGTCAACACATTCTTAGTTAAAAGCTGCGCTCTTGTGGTGTGAGCGATAGCTGGCGTGGCGTAGCCATAAATAGTCAGTAAGTAGTAGTAAGCAAACCTGACAAAATATGAAGCAAGCATAGCTGTTGTCTAATCTAATAAACAGCAATTTCTGGTAAGACACCTAAAACCAGTAAACAACTCACTGGCTAACCCCAATAACTCGACAAACTTCCCAGAGAATCTAGTGTGATCTTGGTAGTGGTTTCAACCAGTCGTCTTGGTTGATATTCACAGGGAAGTAATTTGGAGTCAGACAGTGACTCCTATTTTGAGGATGTTACCGATAGCTGGCGTGGCGTAGCCATACTCTGCAATACAGGTTTATAAGTCAACCTCAAAATATTTAAACTGGTTGTGTTTCGATTACCAAAAATCTGGTTGAAACGTGTTCCATCACAAAATGGAACTTAGAGGCAGCTAAGGTCAGGTTATGAATACAAATCTACTTCCTAGACTAGCCTAATACTAGCTAATATCTCATCAGCAGATTTCAATAAATCTAGAATTATCTCGAAAACAAGTTAAACGAAAAAGCGACAGGTGTTCACTCTGTTGTCTTAACCTACTGTTATCCTTTTAGAAATTTTCCTACATCTAGTCAAGGGTTTTGCCAAAAAAGACGAAATCTTCACTCAATATTGATTATATCTTTATTTAAAATTAATAATTAATTTTGTCTGGATAAAATCAATATATTTATGATGTTTTATGTTAAGTAAAACTGGGGCATTAAAGTTTACTGATTAATCTCTAGTATGTATGACAATACTATAAGATACTTGCATGAATTTTTAGCGTAAATAAAAATCATAAATAATAAATCATGTCTTTACATCTATCTTTAGCGACATAAAAATATATGAATTCATATCTATTTTTTGAGATTTAACATATCTATCTATAGGATGAAATTGATTAGTTTTGTTGAAATATAGGACTACTGTTTGATTTTTGAACAGACACGTAGGGTGTGTTAGCGGTAGCGTAACGCACCAAAACTTTAATAATGGTGCGTTACGGACTTCATCCTAACGCACCCTACAATACTTAATTTTTTCATAAATCAAACCGGATTCCTATATGTCCGAAAAGATATTACCAAAAACCCCTAGTACCGCAAGGCGGAAGTCAAAACTCTTCCAAGTAGGAATAAGTAGGTCGGCGTAAATAAAGTTAACTGGCTAGGGTTGTCCTTTGTCATTGGTGAGGGTTTCAGTCTTGTAGTGGCGTGGCAAACCTAAATTAGTGCATAAGCATAAATATTGTGGGGTGGGCTTCTAGCCCGCCCAGAACAGGCAAGATGCCTGTTCCACAAGAGAAACATAATGCAACATTTTAAGCTTGTCACGCCACTACATAAATAAAAAAACTGGAAGCTACTCATTTTGAGCTTCCAGTAGTTGCAGAAATAATCCTGTTTGGGAGACAGAGGATTATGATATTTGAAAAAAAGCGTAAGAGCTATAAAATCTATCAGCCATAACTACGATTTCAACGTTACTTTTTCTGTTTCCACTGCTGGTATTGACGCTAAATATCACCTTTTTAGGCACACATAACACCAAATTCAGTCAAGAAGCTCTATTCAGTTTATCCACGTCTAGAGACTCAATAGCAAGCATGAAAATTCAAAATTGCGGGGAGACGCTACTCTAAATTTTCTTGGCTCAGACTTCCTGGAAACAAGAACCACCAATAGCAACGCTTGTATCATCAGTCTTGGTTTAGGAGTTATTTACTCCCTTAGATACTGACTACTCAGCAACAGCAATCAGTTAGATATGATTCATAATCAGATATTCATTCATTTGATGTTTGTAACTAAATTTGGGGGGGGAATCACCTCTTGTTTAGTAGTTATCTCTAATTTATAGGATTTTTGTGTCCAATATTTGCCATTTTGGCAGATTTTATTGAGCAATTTTGCTGTTATAAACTAGCCTTATTTATGTTAAATAACACACCCAACAGGTGATCAAAAAATTGACTCTATCCCTAGTTTGAGGAATAGAGTCGTTCATGGTCAACATTTGATGGGATCAACTAATTATCTAAACCGCTACCACGAATTTCATTTGTTTGCTTTCCCACCACCTCAAGATAAGCAAAGTCTTTAATTTTACTTAAACAACTGGCTGAAGCATTGGTATTAGACCTGTGATTCATCGATGGTTGGGCAGCTTTCATATTTTGATGATGCTGTTGCTGCGTTCTGCTAACTTGGGTATTGTCTTTCAGCAATCGATTGTAAGTGCGATAGGGAATGTAATGCAAAGGATTGTAACCAACTATGCGTAGCATTAAAACACACGCCCAGGAATACTTACCGGCAAGAATCGCTTCTACTATTTGATCGAATTGTTGAGGATTCATTGCTTTATTGAAGTTGCTACTAATTCCAGGAATATTTTGATTCATAGTGTTAGTTATCTTTGATGAGACTAGTCTAGATTCGGAGGTGTTTCGTGTAAAACTTGACTTGCAGTTACTTATGGGTAGTGGGGCTGATAATTGAGGGCAAAAGACTTTGATTAACAGGTACATCCAGACATTTGGGAAGTCCTAAGTCGCTGTGTTAGTCCCTTGAGTTTGGCTAGAAGACTATTAAGGAGGGTTTTAGTTTCCGACTGGAAAACTAAGAGTAGAAAAATTAAAGGTTGCAGTGAGAGACACACCAGGAGATTTATTTCTGGTAAATTCATTGTGATTGAGGCGGCAAAACTGCTGTAAGTTGACACCATCGGAGAAGGTAAATAGTAGTAAAAATAAAAATCATCAAGTTTCATCTCTAAACTTCTCCCTTTACTTGAGGTTGTGACTGCATTTGACCTGATGATTCTTGCCATGAGTTGACCTTCAATCAAAAGTCTATTTGCTGCTTGATATGGATCGTGATAGATGCAGTTTTGACCTCTTTTGAATGTCTCAACTTCTAATTTAATTGACTTTCCCTGATAATTTTATTGTATATTTTTGCTCTCAAATTCAGAGCTTTTTGGTAACAAAGTTCAGTTGATTCTCTAAAAAAGTAACTATTTATCTGAGAAAATTAGGAACAACTTTAGTAAGTATACTACTGTTCACTATTAATGTCATCTCCTGTTTTAGGATATGGATCATTAAATTTACTGACTGGTTTCATCTCTAGTTTTATCGTGTGTAAGTTTATTTTATGCCATTTAGTTACTAATGCGTGAGGGGGGTCAAACCCCTCGTTTAAAATGCCTTTGATACTTGTTTGTTTATGAGGTTACTAGAAAATTTACCACTAAATAGATTAATAAACAACTGAGAATTAGAGCAATATAAATAACATCAAAAAAAATCAAAATATTTTGTTGAGTTAATTTTATTGAGAATAATTCCTAAATATTTCTGAGCAAATGCGACGATAATTGCTTGCTATGAATGGCTTCTAGCTGGAGTGCATCTGTAAAAATGCCGAAAATTATGATTTATCTGGCTGAATCTTGAGCAAGTAACCACGAAGAATAATTTGTACTTATTAATGCTTCATGGTATTATTTTGTAAATTTTTAAATATTTTGAATTGCCTAAAATAAAACATCCTCAAAAGGATGTTTGAAAAGTATGCTTTAGCACTTTTTGTCTAAACATCATTCATGTAATTGCAAAAATTAGACAAGTTTACTTTGTAGAATGTGTTATTAAGTTTATCCGGAACAAAATTGCCTGAATTGAGATTACAGTTGTAATTGCAGTTGGGCTAAGTGGCGATAAAGACCAGGTTGTGCGATTAATTCCTGGTGAGTACCTTGTTCAATCAGCACACCTTTGTCTAGGACAAGTATGCGGTGGGCGTGACGCACACTAGATAGACGATGGGAGATGATAAATGTGGTAATATCTTCGCTCATCTGGACTAAGTTCTGCTGAAAGCGCCGTTCTGATTCTGCATCCAGGGCGTTAGTGGCTTCATCCAAAATTAAAATAGCTGGGTTCGTGATTAAGGCGCGCGCGATCGCAATTTTTTGTTTTTGTCCACCAGAAAGCCTGACACCTGTTTCTCCGACTTGGGTGTTGTAGCCCAAAGGTAATGCGGCTATAAAGCTGTGTGCATCGGCTCGCTGGGCGGCGGCGATCGCCTGTTCTGTACTAAACTCGGAATTGTACAGGGTGATATTTTCGAGGATGGTTCCAGAAAACAGAAAACACTCCTGTGGTATAAAACCCAACTGACTCCGCAACGATTGGGGCGAAACCAGGGAAATATCTTGTCCATCAATCAAAATCCGCCCTGTGTCAGGACGATATAAACCAGCCAGCAAATTCACTAAAGTACTTTTACCAGAACCACTCTCACCGATAATGCCAATTGTTTGCCGTGGTTTCACCTGAAAACAGATATTTTGCAAAGTCTCGCCATCTTCATCGGGGTGGTAACGAAAGCAAACATGATCAAAATGCACTTCCCCCCGAATCGCAGGTATTGCGGGAAGTGGGGTGTGAAAATTTGCTTCTGGTTGGGAGGCGAAGACATCTTCTATCCTCTCGACAGCAACCTGTACCTCTGGGAACTCATCCCACAAGTCTACTAAAGCTAAAACTGCGATCGCCATATGACTCACAAGCAGATTAAAAGCGACAAATTTACCCAGTGATATCTGTTGACTAATCACCAGATTTATTCCCAACCACAAAATCACAGTGCTACCCAGCTGATTAATCGCACTCCTGATCAGTTGTAAGTTACTCGCCAACTTCCGCCCACGCAACCGCACCTGTAACATATTCTGAAAAAGCTTTTCCCAATGCTTCTGCACTGAATATTCAGCTGCTGCGGTTTTGACTGTGACAATACCAGCAAACATTTCGCTGATGGCGGAGTTTTGTGCGACTGATTCCTGGAAGACTTCCTGCGATGCTTTTTTGAGAAATGGGCTAGAAACGATACTCACAATTACTATGAATAACATCCAAACCAGCACTAGAAGAGTAAGTTGCCAGTTGTAATTAGCCATTAGTCCCAAATAAATCAGCACCATCAAGCTATCTATAGTGCCACTAACCGCCATTCGAGTCAGAAACAATTGAATTTTGCTATTTTCCTCAACCCGGTTGATCATGTCTTCCACTGGACGCGATGCAAAAAACAGCAAGGGCAACTGCAACGTATAGTTAATAAAACGACCAATTAAGTGAATGTCGATGCGATTGGCAATATATTCCAAAAGGTATTGACGCTGGGCGATTAAGACAGTGCGCCAAATACCCAAGCACAGGAAGCTGAGAGCAAAAATATTTAAGGTATCAACATCTTTCAGGGGAATTATTTGGTCGATGACCACCTGAGTAAATAGGGGAATCGCCAGCCCAATTACTTGCACCAACATTGAGGCGAGAAGAATTTGACCGAGTAATTTTCGGTAATTCCGCAATGTATTCCAATAACGACGCAGAGAAATTTTTTTGCTCTTGAGGGTATAAAAACGCTGAGTAGGATTTAGAAGTAAAGCGTATCCTGTCCAACTAGCTGCAAACTCCGCCAGTGACAGCCACCGTTTACCTATAGCTGGGTCAGAAATCAAAAGGCGATCGCTTTTAACTTGCCAAACCACAACATAGTCAATTTCTTGCCAGTGGGCAATCCAAGGATTTGTATGAGTATCTAATTTATCCAAACTAGCCCGCACTGCTTGCACATCGTAGCCCAAATTATCGGCGGCGGCGGCTAAACCGTGGAGAGACGCACCCATGCGATCGATTTGTGCTAAATTTCGCAGAGTGTAGAGTCCCCAGCGCTTACCCCAATACTGGCTAATCATCGCCAAACAAGCTGCACCACTATCTGATGCACTTTGTTGTGGAATAAACGGATAGTTAGGCCATAACTTAGCCCTAAATTTCGGCTGGTTTCCCCCTTGAGGAAAATCAATTTTTTCCACTTCTGATGTATCAGGATCATCTTCGGTACTCTGGGGAAGAGGAAGGGGGATTTGGATGATTTGTGAATTTGTCTGTTGTGCTTTTGGTTCAGGAAATAAATCAGGTGCTAAGGCCTTTACAGATTCCCAATGCTCTATTGACAGGTGGTAAACTAACACATCCGTTTGGGCAATGCCATCAGTCAGTGTGTCATCAGGATATACCCAGCTGTCTCCTATATGTTGTGAGTTGTCAATTTTCCCCCCCGCCAACCAAAATCGTCCTTGCGCTGGCGCTGTTGCAGCTTGCAAGGATGAACCAGCCGTAATCTTCATGGCTACGAGGTAGGATAGCAATTCCTCCAGAGTGGAACTGGTGAGGGAACGCCACTGGGTATGAGTTTTAAAAAAAATCAGTGCTTGCTGCTGATAAGTGAACAGCTGTAAATCACTTTCGAGATCAGGTATGGAGTGTAAGCACTGTTTGAGGTCAGCAATAGCTATTTGCGCCACACAACCTGCACTAGTTGCGATCGCTCGATATGGTAAAGTTTGATGAAAAAATAAATGTTCTGCCCCAAAAGTTTGCTCTGCTAATAGCAATTGTGTAGAAACTTCCTGCCCCAGAGTGGCATCAAAAGCCCACAAGCCCACTTGACCTTGGCAAATTAAATACAGAAAATTGCTGCTATCTTCAGTGTGTCCATTCAAATCCTCACCTGCTTGAAACTCTCGTATCACCCAAGATTGGCTCAAGTCTGACTCTAGACTTGTATCCCCCTCCACTATCTGTAAAAGTTTGAGGATAGATACTGGTGGAGTCGGAGATTGTTGATTTCTGGTATTTTTCGTCATATCTCCTTGAACTCTGAACTATAAAGAGTAACGTAGACCGAAGGGCTGGCCACAATCGCATAAAGCCTTCTCTTCGAGACGCTCCGCGAACGGCATAGCTTCTCTACGAGACGCTCCGCGAACGCTTATGGTGCTAGCCTTTCCCCAAGGGCTATCGTGTTCACACAAGTGATCGAATCGCCCCCTAACCCCCAATTCTGGGGGAACAAGAATTTTCAAAGTCCCCCAAACTTGGGGGATTTAGGGGGCAAAACAGGCTCAAACGCAGACAGACAGGACTTGTGTATACACCGTAGCCCAAAGGAAGAAGGACAAAAAGAAGGAAATTTGTAAATCCTGGCAATAATGGGGTTTTACTTCATGACTATCGGCTGTAAATAAAAAAACAAGAAAGGGTGTTATTAATCACAGATTTCTGAAGTTTCATTTTTTTGATTTTTTTTATACAACAATTTTAAGAACAATATTTTACTCACAAAATGCAGATGCGATAAATATCAAACTTTTCATCAGCTGCTGTTGCATTCTGATGTCAAATCATATTTAGTAAAGCCTTTACTAATTCTTTGTCTGACTAAAATTAAGTAGGTAAGCAGGAATAAACCAAACTAGATTACAACTCGTAAATACTCCTGAAACCCTCACCAATGAACAATGACAAATGACGACCCTAGTTAACTTTATTTACGCCAACCTACTTAGTCATCTTTGGATTTTGGCAAAAAGCAGTTTGACTGCGTAAGTATTGGAAATCTTTTTTTAACCCTAGTTATATGTTCTTTTGGTTGATGAAACACCCGGAAAATAAAACCAAAAATTGGCGATACTTAGTTTTTTGGCTGCAATGACAAGCTGCACGGTAAAACATCTGTATTGGTCTTTGAAAATTTTTGTAGCTTAATATACACAAAGATGTTGTGAAGCTGAAATTTATGTTTGGTATTACCTGAAACCCTTTAAATGTCAGACTTTTTAAATAATTACTAGATTTTTAAACAATATTTATCTGTGTTTTTTTTATTAAGCAATATTGTAGTGTCTTTATTTTACAGACAGATACTTTAGGATTGTTTAGACCAAAACTGGAAAAACTAAATTACTAGTTTCACAAGAGTTTACGAAGTTTTTATGACAACAACAGCTTTTTTGAAAAACTTGGCAATGGCAACAACTGGAGCCACCTTTATGGTTTTAGGAAGTCTTGCTTCTGCCCAAGCAATAACTATCGGCGGCATTGAATATACTCTGGGCGAGCAAATTTTTGCCACCGGGGGTAACGTAGCTGCAACAATTCTACAAGGCAACCCAAATGCTTCATTTGTCAGTGACTTACAACTATTTAGTACACTTGACCCCAATGGAGCATTCACGCTAATTGGTACTAATCAAGAGATTGGTAAAATTGTCGATTTAGGAATATTTCCATCTGGACAAGAATTGTTTTTTGGCATATATGTCGGTAATACTGACGAAACTTACTTCTTAGGTTCAGCAGACCGCAACCCTGACAATATTATCCATGCAGGTTTAGCAACGATTGCACCAGGAGTAATCAATGCTACTTTTGAAGACGGTGAAAACGGTGGGGATTTTAGCTATGACGACGTACAACTCCAAGTCCTTGGTGCTATTAGTAGCAACCCACAATCTATACCAGAACCAACTACTTTTTTAGGTGTTTTGTTTGCAGGTGGAGTGGGAATTTCTCAATTAAAGTTCCGCAAAAAAGCTTGAGATCAGCAGTGCTAGTTGTTTTTTAACTAAAAAAAGCAAGCCTGTTAGGTAACAGACTTGATCTGAACATAGTTTTAATATAGCGTTTCTCGCTTGGGTAGGGACAAGAACCCCACCTCCGCAAAGGAGGCCACGGTGTACACACAAGTGATCGAATCGCCCCCTAACCCCCAATTATGGGGGAACAAGATTTTTCACTCGTCCCCCAAACTTGGGGGATTTAGAGGGCAGAACAGGCTCAAACGCAGACAGGCCGGACTTGTGTGTACACGGTAGCGCCAGCGAGGAGGGGGCTATGATCTACCTCATGTGATGAGGAAACGCTATATGGCAATTCTATTTAAGAGATGTGCTTTTTGGCATCCATAACGAGATAAATTGCCCAAATAGCCATCGCCCGTAGATAGGTACTAGCCCGGAAAGTCCCAGATGCGGTAATCGCTTCCGGTGTGCGGAACTGTAAGCCATTGTGGTAAATTTGCTGCACCACAGCTTCCGTTAACTTCAATGCTTCATCCTCCATCCCCATTTGGACAAGAAAAGCCGCCAGTCCAAAGTTAATTCCTGTCCAGACTTCCAGTGGATGGGTAGCATTGGGGTTTTCTGGTGAACCATCAGGACGGACACCGTTAGCAGCCCCAAACTCACCATGACAGAATTTAAGAAAGCAAGCATCATAAACAGTTTCTAAAGCCGATAAAGCGCGATCGCTTGGTACAATATCTGGCAATCCCAATAAACGTGCATAAAATTGCCCACACAATTGATCCGCCATCACTACATCAGAACCACTCTCACTATCCAAGCGGAAATACTGACCATTCCAAAGCTTTTCTTGATAAATAGGACGTGACTGTGTTAACCATGTTTGGTAGGTAGATTTTTGTACCGCCAAGTCGCCCGCGCGCAGCGATGCCCGCAAGGGCTGTAGGTCGCCAAGGTTGTTGTTTGATATAATTTGGCTAATAGCGATCGCAGCTTCTAAAGCCGCCAACCACAAACCGCCACAATAAGCACTCACACCTTGCAAACGCCAATCATCAAAAGTTTGGTCAGGTGCGCCAGAGTTCTCAGGAATCCCATCACCATCTAAATCAAAGGTTTTCAGATAATTGAGAGTTTGCACAATTCCCTCCCAACAATCTGCCAAAAACTGCACATCATCAGCACCAGTTAGCAGAAAATCTCGGTATACTTGCAAGACAAAATCACTACCCAAATCCTTCCACAAATTACAGTCTTGATAGCAGGTATAATTAGTTTTTTCCCAAACGTGTTCATTCGGTGCGCCCAAATCGTGAGGTGTTGCACCTGCGACTTTCCGGACTGCGGTTGTGGTATCTGCGCCAATGGTGTAGTAATAACCAATCACACGCTGATGATCGTCACTATGGGGAATTGCCCGTGCAAATGCCCGCATCACCGATTTTTCGAGTTCTGGAAACAAGTGCAGCAGCCCAAAGGAACCATATAACCGGACATCCAGACTTTCGTACCAACGATAATCTAAGCATTCCAGCACCGCAAACTGCCCAATGGGGTCAAGTTCTGAGGCTGCACTCCAGAGAGTTCCACCGCTAGTTAGGTCATATAGCTCATTGAATAGAGCCATTTTAAACCAGTCTGGTAAATCTTCCCGGTCAATAATCGGCTGTTGCCAATTTAATACGTTTTTATACCAAGTTTGATATTCTGTCAGGGCAGTAGAAGCGATCGCACCTGCATGATCACCACCACGCCCAAAAAAGTCTGTATATCTGCGGTAATAATTAATCCCGGCGGCAAATTCTGTTACCGGAAAATCCCAAGATAACACAAAAGGAATTGCTAAAGTTTCCCCTGGTTGCAGAGTAAAACGGAGTGCGATCGCCACACCAATTTGTGTATTGTCTGACGCGGGAGTGGCATCTTGAAAATTAGGCAAAGAACCATCAGCAGCAAAGCTTTGCCACACATCTGACCCCGTACCCGCAGGATTCCAGCGAGTATTGTAAAATACTTCTACTTGGGGATGTTTGATAGTCGCAATACACCAACTACCATCGCCTTCTGCTACTGACTGATCACCAGAAACTCGGCTACAAATACAACTAAAATATTCTGTATCTTCACTTATTAAATTGTAATTATCTTTACTATTGCCTAAACACGGCTGATAGGCATAAACCGGACTACCATCATCCCGTATCCGCACTTCTGGAGACTTGAGCGCATTAGTAAACCAGCCCACCATATTTTGCCAAGTGAGCATAATACTCAGAGTAATAGGTGCATTTGTCGGGTTATGAGCATTCCAGTGAAACACCGCCACCGGATAGCTAGATTCTTGATAATTTCCTGCCCAGATTGGTGAAAACTGCTCACAAGTTAACTGGGCTTGAAACACATTCTCGTAGACAAACCAGCTACGCGGATATAAAGCGTGATAAGTTCCTGTTGACTGTGTGGCTGTAGATGCTGGATACCATTTCCAAGCTGCGAGACTACCATTCTCCGGCGGTTCTGTAGCCAAAGCATAACTTTGAGAAGATGTCCCATTGGATTCAAACACACTAAATTGACAAGCGGGGATATTTTGAAACGTATGTTCACCGCCGTCAATGTGCCACAGATTAAAGTCTCCTCGTGAAGAACGACCGATACAACCTGCACCAAAGCCACCCAAAGGCATACCGTGCCAAGGGCCATCATCAATATTACTAGCGTAGCGAACAGTATAGGGCTTGTCCCAGCCTAAGCCGATGGGACGACTCCAAGTGCAAGCAGGAATTACGGACGAAAGCGGTTTTTTCATCGCCTGATTTTACAAAATTTAAGTACTTTAGCACAGCTAATTTTGTGCATAAGCATAAATATTGTGGGGTAAGCTCTCTAGCCCGCCCAGAACAGACATCTTAACTGTTTCACAAAAGAGATGGGGAGATGAGCAAAATTTTCACCCACTCCCCAGTTCCTCTTACAGTTGACGTACTAAAGGCTTACCGTCTTTAACTTCGCCGACTAAAACTACATCTGCACAATTGACGAAGATCCCATTTTCCAACACACCGGGAATATTATTCAGTGTTTTTTCTAGACTAACGGGGTCGTCAATCGAATCAAATGTTACATCTAGTACCATATTGCCTTGGTCGGTGATGACTGGCCCGGCTTTTTTAACACCCATGCGGAGTTCAGGTTTACCACCGAGTTTTTTGATGGCATTAGTCACAGGGGTAATAGCCATTGGTATCACCTCTACTGGTACAGCAAAAGTAGAACCTAAGCGCTCGACTAACTTACCACTATCAACCACAACGATAAATTGCTCTGCTAAGTAATCAACTACTTTTTCGCGGGTATGTGCTGCACCGCCGCCTTTAATCAAATTCTTCTGAGGATCAACTTCATCAGCCCCATCAATAGCAATATCAATGTGGTCAACAGCATCTAAGGTGGTCAGAGGTACGCCGTATTGTTTCGCCAGCACTTCTGACTGAAAAGAGGTAGGAATCCCCACAATATCTTTAAGTTCACCAGATTTGATGCGATCGCCTAAAAACTGAATTGTATAAGCTGTGGTAGACCCCGTACCCAACCCGACAATCGAGCCTGATTTTACCAGGGCGGCGGCGGCTTTGCCAACTTCTTGCTTCATCAACTTTACTGGATCTGCTGTTGCACTCATCCCAAAACTCCGGAAATATTGACTAAATGGTCTCTTACGGCCGACTATACTACATACTAGGCATTCCCAATTCACTCACGCAAAATTCCCCATTATTTCCAGCAAATACATGATTTATCAGCTACACAACCGCATAATTGCAGTTAGGTTATAATATTTGTCTGGCTTAAATTTACCAGTTAATTCTACGTAAAAGTCTTTTTAGTCTCGTTCTAATGATTACTTAATTTCGATTTTGCATCTTCAGTGCTACATTCTCACTACCCACTGTTAGGGTTTGTTTTGCTGTGACTATAAAACCTAACTTGAAATTTTAAATTAGGGAAATTTTAAATTTAAACTAATCATCTGAATGTCCCAGTAAAGTTAGTTAATATAGACTGTGCAGGCTAAATCAAAAAAGAGCGAGCTTAATTAAATTTAAACTAGCAAAAATTGTCCACCCACGTTAATAGTAAGCCATGATTGAATAACTAAAAACAGTCAAATTACTTCTTTACCTAACAATGGCAACTTTGTCAAGCTAAAATGCGTCAACCAGCCTAAGTCAATATTCTGAGTATCACCCCCAAAGGTGAGTATCTCAGTTATTTATAGATGCAGAATAGCAAAATCACCATCATGATCAATATGCGAAAGTTGCTAGGTACTCTTTCCTTAGTATTACTACTGCAAAACCTGACATTAAGTGTTGCTAGAGCGCTAGAACCTAGTGAAGCATTGCAATCTGAAGCAATCCAACAGGTAATTACAGCTAAATTAATGACGAATTCACCTGATGGTAACTTTTATCCAGAAAGGATGATTAGTCGGGCAGAATTAGCTGCAATTTTGGTGAAAGCATTTAACCTCGATCAACGCGAAGCCGTTAAAAACCAAGAATCTAAAATAGTGCCAGATGTTCCCCCTTCCCATTGGGCATTTAATGAGATTCAGGCAGTTTTAAAAACGGATATTATGAAAGGATATCGGGGCAATTTATTCTTCCCTAATCAAAGAGTGACAAGGGCAGAAGGTTTGGCGATTTTTGCCCAAGCCTATGGTGTATTTCAGTTTGGTGATGACACCGTAAACGAAATACTTGATCCGCATCCAGATGCAGCATCAATTCCAGTATGGGCTAGAAGAGCGATCGCCACAGTAGTTGCGGAAGGATTTATTAACACAGATGCCCAAAATAACATTTCCCCATTACGGCCAATGACCCGTGGAGACATGGCGTATCTGTTGAGTCAATATTTACAAAGGCAGCAACCACAACCAAAAATGCCAGTAGTTCCTGGCGTTACTCGTAGCCCTGAATCACTTTAAAGGGAAGCGGATAATTTTAGAAGCATCCCGACCGTGGGAAAATCAAAGAATGTTAGAAGTAGAGTTTAGAGAGGAACACCCTATAATATGCATCTGAGTGAAATCACCCATCCTAACCAGTTGCATGGTTTGTCGATCCGACAATTGCAACAAATCGCCCGTCAAATTCGAGACAAGCACCTACAAACCGTAGCCACAAGTGGAGGACATCTGGGGCCTGGTTTGGGAGTTGTAGAATTAACACTAGGGCTTTACCAGACACTGGATTTGGATCGGGATAAAGTCATTTGGGATGTGGGACATCAAGCTTATCCCCACAAACTCCTGACAGGACGCTACAACGACTTTCATACCCTCAGACAAAAAGCCGGAGTTGCTGGTTATCTCAAGCGGTGTGAAAGCAAATTCGATCACTTTGGTGCCGGACACGCTTCTACCAGTATTTCCGCAGCATTGGGTATGGCTTTAGCGGGAGAATTGAAAGGAGAAAAATTTAAATCAGTAGCCGTAATTGGTGATGGTGCTTTAACTGGAGGAATGGCTTTGGAAGCCATCAACCACGCCGGACATTTACCTAAAACGAAACTGCTAGTGGTTCTCAACGACAACGAGATGTCTATCTCTCCCAACGTCGGCGCAATTCCCCGCTACCTGAATAAAATGCGTCTCAGCGCACCCGTGCAGTTTATCAAAGATAATTTTGAGGAACAGTTTAAGCAAATTCCCTTTGTTGGTGAATCTTTGTCTCCCGAACTGGGACGCATCAAAGAAGGAATGAAGCGTTTAGCGGTTCCCAAGGTCGGTGCAGTCTTTGAAGAACTCGGTTTTACTTATATTGGGCCAGTGGATGGGCATAATCTAGAAGAATTAATTTCTAGCTTCAACCAAGCACATGAAATGACAGGGCCTGTTTTAGTCCATGTGATTACAGTTAAAGGTAAAGGCTACGAAATCGCCGAACTAGACAAAGTAGGCTACCATGCCCAAAGCCCATTTAACTTGACCACAGGTAAAGCTGTTCCCTCAACTAAGCCCAAGCCCCCGGCTTATGCCAAAGTCTTTTCCCACACTTTAGTCAAACTGGCGGAACAAAACCCCAAAATTGTGGGCATTACCGCTGCAATGGCTACTGGAACAGGTTTAGATAAACTCCAAGCTAAACTACCCAATCAATATATTGATGTCGGGATTGCGGAACAACACGCTATCACCCTAGCTGCGGCGATGGCTAGTGAAGGAATGCGCCCTGTGGCTGCTATTTACTCCACCTTCCTGCAACGGGCTTATGACCAGATAATTCACGATGTTTGTATTCAAAACCTGCCTGTGTTCTTCTGTTTAGACAGGGCGGGAATTGTTGGTGCTGATGGTCCCACCCACCAAGGTATGTATGACATCGCTTATCTGCGCTGTATTCCCAATATGGTAATGATGGCACCCAAAGACGAAGCCGAATTGCAACGCATGGTAGTAACTGGCGTTAACCATACAAGTGGACCAATTGCCATGCGTTACCCCCGTGGTAACGGCTACGGTGTTCCCCTGATGGAAGAAGGCTGGGAACCTTTAGAAATTGGTAAAGGTGAAATTCTTCGCAACGGCGATGATGTCTTAATCATCGGCTACGGGACTATGGTCTATCCCAGTATGCAAGTAGCGGAAATTCTCAGCGAACATGGCATTCAAGCAACAGTGATTAATGCCCGTTTTGTCAAGCCTTTGGATACAGAATTAATTTTGCCTTTGGCGAAGCAAATCGGCCGTGTTGTGACTTTGGAAGAAGGCTGTGTCATGGGTGGTTTTGGTTCGGCTGTGGCGGAAGCATTACTAGATGCTGATGTCGTGGTTCCTGTGAAGCGGATTGGTATACCAGATATCTTGGTAGATCATGCGACACCAGATGAATCTAAGGCGGAATTAGGTTTAACTAGTCGTCAAATAGCTGAAACAGTCATGACTGCTTTCTTTCAAAAGCAAGCATCTCCTGTTGTCTAGTTAAGATTTGACATCTGGTGACAAAATAGGGACAATTCATCAATTGTCCCTACAAGGATGATGGAAGATACATCTTTCCATTCGGTTGATGTTTAATTGAGCAAATTACTAATACCATCTCTTTATGAGGTTTATTTTTTGATGGTGCAACCGTTTAAAACTCTTGCTGAGTCTTTATTTCAAAGGTTTTTGTCACCCTCTCAGGCTTAATCCACAAAGCATCTGGTATTCGCCAAATCGTTTCTAATATTCTTTGACTGTTATCCATCTTGATCATTCTGAATCAGCACAATTTTTCGCTGCTTTCGCCTTCATACCGCCAAAACTTCACCTTCAATCCATCACGAGGACGCGAGAAAGGTAACACAGTCCGTTCTAGATTTTGGTTAGGCAGGAGTTCCCATTGATAGTTACGCACTAACAAAGCAGCAAATATTTTCATTTCCAATCTGGCAAACTCTTTACCTAAGCATTCTCTAATTCCGCCACCAAATGGAATGTGACTGAAAACTTTTTGTTTGTCCTCAGCCCGTTCTGGAGAGAAGCGGTCAGGGTCAAATTGTTCTGGATTTTTATATATCTGCGGATCTTGATGAGTTTCAGGAATTTGATAATAGATATCCCAACCCTGCGGAATCACGTATCCACTGAATTCACAAGCTTCTAAAACTCGACGGGAACCACTCCGAACAACAGGCGGGACAAATCTTAAAACCTCCTTTAGAACTTGTTCCAAATAAGTCATTTGCTTCAAAGTATTTTGGGTTAGAACTAGGGGATTACCAAGGCGTAATTGTTCCACACGAAGCGCCTCTAATACTGTTGGATGTTGAGCTAGAAGCTGACATAGGGAAGTCAGTGCTGATGTGAGTGTTTCATGTCCTGCAATGAGCATTCCTAAAATGTTGTCTTTAATCTCAACTCGGCTGAGTGCATTTCCTGCCTCGTCTTTTGCCATCAGCAAAATACTTAAAACATCTTGCTTATCGGTCGGATGTTGCTGACGTTGATTGATGAGTTGATCAAACTGCATGAGTAGTTGCTCTCTTGCTCGTACTGCCCGCTCGAACTTACTGCCAGGAAAACGCAACGGAATCGTCAATAGCCCTCTACTCCAAGTTTCATAGACGTTCGCCAGTTCTTCATCCACCTTCGTGCTAACGTCAATGAATAATCGACAAGCAATGTCGAGCGTGTATTGTTTTAACTCGTTATACCAAGTCAGCGTTCCCATCTGTTCCCACTTGTGTAAATAGTGAGGAGTCATGTCCGTCATCGTAGTCGCATACGTTTCTAAGGCTCTCGGTTGAAAGGCTTGAAACAGTTGGCGACGCAAGACTTGGTGAGCCGCACCAATTTGAACACCAATGGATTTTTCGCCAAGTAACACCTCAAAATTGGGTGTGTTTGTCATCTCAAGTTTCTGACCATCATTGGCAAATAGAAATCTTGCGGCATCTGCTCCAATCAAAGCAATGGTTGGGCGACCAAATAGGGAAGTTTTGAAGACATTGCCGTACTTCTGCTGTCGTCTGTCAATAAACTCTTCTGGATCACTTAAATACTGAATGGATTCTCCAACTAGAGGTAAACCAAGATGACCTGGGGGAAGTGACAGCGTTTGGGAAGTGGAAGAACTGCTCATATTTGGTTAACTCCGTATTTTGATACGATACCGTTTCGTAAACTATAATAGCTTTTATGAGCAAAATTGACAAAAAGCCGGGAAGACCTCGCAGTGTCGAATCACATCAAGCCATCTTGCAAGCAACATTAGCGTTGTTGGCAGAAATTGGGTTTGATGCCATGAGTATTGAAGCAATTGCGGCTCGTGCTGGAGTTGGCAAAACAACCATCTACCGCCGTTACGCAAGTAAAGAAGAGTTGATGGCTGATGCCATCGAAAATATGCGAGAAGAGGTTGTGATTCCGAATACGGGCAACTTGTGGGGGGATATTGATGCGCTGATCGAGAACGCATCACAAATTACACTCAGTCCCCTGGGGCGACAAACGGTTGCCATGATTATTAGTAGTGCGTCCAGTAATTCTCAGTTTGCTCAAATTTACTGGACAAAATACTTACAACCTCGGCGACAGGCTTTTACGATTGTCTTGGAACGGGCAAAAGCAAGAAATGAAGTTCAACCTGAGATCGATTCCGATCTAGTATTTGACATTATGAGTGGTGTAATGCTGTACACACTAATTTTTCCCCCTACAACTAACTTTTGGGAAGTACACGTTCGTCGTTGCTTAAATCTTGTTTTGCAAAATGCAGTAGTCTAGTACACATCTTCCTACGCCAATGTTAGGCAAATCAGTTTTGAGATAGTGTCTAAGGACTACAATTAATGGATAAAGTCCCATTAGTTAAAACTGAAACATTTACTCTATATTCTGCTAGGCATTTGGTTATTGAGTTACCTTGTCTAATTTCTATATCTTCTGCAAGCTGGCAACTTTTAAATTGTCCTTTATCATCAAAAGAGATATAACTTTTGGCTCGACAAGGAAAATTAGATATACCTGAACTAGAACTAGACAACTGCAAGGTCATATCTTGACCAAGGTTACAAGCGGCTAATGAGTTGTTGGCATGATTAATAATTGTTCCTGGTTCACAGACAATTGATGCTTGAGCCGGCAGGGACATAGCAAAACTAATTGTGAATAATCCCCAAGAATAAGTTAAAAATGCCAAGGACTGAGAGTAAAATCTCATAGAAAAATACAGATTTAGTTAGTATATTTATTCTATTAATTTTGATACCGCCACTGTCAGGGTTAATTTACTGAAAAATTATTTTAATAACTTTATCATAACTTCACATTTCATCTTGGTAAAATTCAGATTACTATGAATTTTAATCCACCACTAGAGATTAACCTGTCTCCATCCCAGTTAAAAGAATAGATATTTCAACTCCTGTCAATACTCTTGAAGTTTTGAGAAGGTACTAATATTTGAGTCAGTGCAACTAAGTATAGTGCCTGAAGAATAGCTATCAAATCAGATGCGTTAGCGTAGCTTATCGTAGATATCGCAACTTAAGGGCAGGATATGACTAATTTATTAATGACTACCCTCATATCAACACCCATTAAAGACCCAGTACCAGTATTTTTGATGATTTTGGGGATTATGCTCATTGCTCCCCTGCTATTTGAGAAAATTCGCCTACCGGGGATTGTGGGATTAATTTTGGCTGGGGTCGTAGTCGGGCCAAATGGACTGGGATTATTGGCACGAGATAGCACAATTATACTCCTGGGTACAGTCGGTTTATTATTTCTCATGTTCATGGCGGGACTAGAAACTAGCCTGGATGACATGAAATATAACGCTGATAAGGCGGTGATTTTTGGATTCGCTACTTTTCTCGCCCCGATGGCATTGGGTACTGCTGCCATGATGGCTATTGGCTACGATTTATTGCCTGCTGTTCTGGTTGCATCCTGTTTCGCCTCTCATACCTTGCTAGCATTACCTGTCGCCAGCAAACTGGGAATTATGCGATCGCAGGTGATGACTACCATTCTGGGAGGGACATTAATCACCAATATTTTGGCTCTTTTAGTGTTAGCTGTGGTGGTGAGAGCGCATGAAGGCAATTTAACTTTACAGTTTTGGCTATTCCTGATTCCCTCACTGATCATCTATACCTTCCTGATCCTGTGGGGATTACCTCGCCTGGGACGCTGGTTTTTTCAGCGCTTTGGACACGATGAAGGGGCAGAGTTTACCTTTGTTTTAGCTTCTTTGTTTGTCGTTTCCTACGGCGCACAATTAGTCCAAATTGAGCCAATTATTGGGGCTTTTTTAGCGGGAGTTGCCATTACCCAACTGATACCGCAACTTAGCCCCTTAATGAATCGGATTCAATTTATCGGCAATACGCTGTTTGTGCCATTTTTCCTGATTTCTGTAGGGATGTTGGTCAATCCCAGCATTTTGTTTCAAGAACCGCGAGCGCTGCTAGTCTCAGGTGTGATGGTGTTTGTGGCGATTATTGCCAAGTTTATTCCGGCTTGGGGTGCAGGTAAATTATTTGGCTTGAATTTTGACAATATTATGGTGATGTTTGGGCTATCAGTAGCTCAAGCTGCTTCGACTCTAGCGGCGATTACTGTTGCTTTTAATATTGAGTTAGTTGACCAATTGACTGTCAATGGGACTATTGCCATGATTTTAGTTACCTGTGTGGCTTCACCTTGGGTAACAGCGCAATGGGGACAAAAAATCAAGCCCGGAGAAGTCACGACTCAAAACCCAAATTCAGCAAACATAGGCGATCGCGTTTTAGTCCCAGTTGCTAACCCCAGTACTGAAGATAATCTCCTAAAGTTGGCGATTATTTTGGCAAAATCCGCTCAAGGAACTCTCCTACCCCTGCACATTTTACTGGAACAAAATTCCGCCATTTCCCCAGAGGATAAATCTAGACAAAGCCAATTATTATCGACGGCGGAAATGATTGCCCATGCATCTGTCACCAATGTTACGCCCATTGGTCGCATTGATGAATCAATTGATAAGGGTATCGCTCGCGTCGCCGAAGAAAAACAAGCGAGTGTGATTGTCTGCGGTTGGAAGGGTTACTCTACTTATCAGGAAAATTTATTTGGCGGTGTGATTGACAAAATTGTCAATCGCAGTTCCGTACCAGTTTTAGTCAGTCGATTTCCATTACCAATCGAGCATACAGGGCGCGTCTTTCTGGCTTTCACCACTCAGCAAACTTACGCTAGTTCTTTTAAGCAAAGTATCCAATTAGCCAAAAGTCTGGCCATAGAACTGAAAGCATCGCTACAACTGTTACACGTGGTTGCAGTCAGAGGAGCAACTGTTGAACTTACTGATCTGGAATTACCACCAGACACGCCTATTCTCAAGGTACGAGGTAATTTTGTGCGGCAAGTTTCTCGATTACTCAAAACTAACGACTTGCTGGTGTTAAATGGTACTGTGGAGCAGAAAACTCAGCTTTTCTCACTTCTGGGTCATGCACCGGAAGCGATCGCTCGTAGTCATGCCGAAGTGGCGATGATTATTGCTTATTTTCCGCAGTAAAAAGGTGAGTTTTATTGCACGCAGAGGCGCAGAGACGCAGAGAGGAAGAGAAGAGTTGAGTCTCTCAGTACATAAAACTGTTTTATACATTTACCCTGTTTTTCCAATGCTTTACCCGGTTATTTGGCAAAATGATTCTGTTTCTCTCATTGACCAAACTCGCTTACCTGGTGAGTATACTTCTGTGCAAATTCACCGCTGTGAAGATATGGCACGGGCGATTAAAACGATGATTGTCCGCGGTGCGCCGGCTATTGGTGTGGCTGCGGCTTATGGTATGTATCTGGGTGCGAGGGAAATTGAGGCGGAAAATCACCATGAGTTTTTATCAGCTTTAGAAGAGGTCGCCGAGTTATTGCGTTCTACTCGCCCGACAGCAGTTAATTTATTTTGGGCTATTAGCCGGATGATGAAAACTGCTTATGAAACTTTGGGAACTGTGGCAGAAATTAAACAGAATCTTTTGCAGACAGCCCAAGCCATTCATGCTGAAGATTTACAAACCTGTCAGGCTATTGGTGATCATGGTTTGGCTGCATTACCTACGACTCCTCAAAAGCTGACAATTCTGACTCACTGCAATGCTGGGGCTTTAGCTACTGCTGGTTACGGTACAGCATTGGGTGTTGTGCGTTCGGCTTGGCGGGAAGGACGTTTAGAACGTGTATTTGCTGACGAAACTCGTCCTCGTTTGCAAGGGGCAAAACTCACGGCTTGGGAATGTGTTCAAGAAGGTATTCCGGTGACTGTAATTACTGATAGTATGGCAGCCCATTGTATGAAACAGAATTTAATTCATGCTGTGGTTGTGGGTGCTGACCGGATTGCTGCTAATGGCGATGCTGCGAATAAAATTGGGACTTATAGTTTAGCGATCGCAGCTAAAGCCCATGATATCCCTTTCTTCGTGGCAGCTCCCTTTTCTACCGTTGATTTTGCCTTAGCTGATGGTAGTCAGATTCCCATTGAAGAGCGTGACCCGATGGAAATCTACCAAGTAGGTGATACTATACTCACACCGTCGGGTGTTGATTTTTACAACCCTGCATTTGATGTTACCCCGGCTGAGTTAATTACAGCTATCATTACCGAAAATGGGGCATTTGCTCCTGGTGAGTTGCCACAATCTCAGCCTCAGCTAGTAATATAGAAATCCGGCTTGAGGGACTTGCAAATCCCAAAATCCCCAAGTTTTAGCCTGAAAAAAGCATAAATTTCTGGATTGTGGTGGGTTACGCTGTCGCTAACCCACCCTACTGGCTACAATTTTTGGATAAAACTTTTATTAATTTTCTAGGGATTCAGTGCGAAATTCTGGAAGCGCAGGCTGTAGTTAATCTACATCAACAGTCAAATGAGTAATATTTAGATTCTTAAAAATATATGAACAAGTTAATCCCTACAATTGCCTTAATTGTTTCCTCAATCTTGATTACAAGTTGTGGTCATCCCTCAATTGATGCTGGGAAGGAAACTAACACTAATACTGTAGAAACCATTCAAACGGAATCTCAACCAGAGAATTCAACGGTAACTGCTAATGAAACTACACCATCTACTCCCAAGAGTTCAACCGCAACTGCTAATGTAGATAATAAAAGTACAAAAAAGACAACGGAGGTAGTCAATAAAACTGCCAATAGTAATCAAGCTAATAATAGTAAAACTCAACCAGTTGCCAACAATCAACCCAAAATTGGTATTGTTAAAGAGTTAGTCACGGGTGATATTATCTGCTACGCCACTCTAGTAGATGAACAGGGAAAAGAACATCGGGTCAGCGCATCCTTTGAAATTTGTGCAGAATCAGAAAAATATTTAAATCAGAAGGTACGCGCCTCTTATAAAATCGCATCATTAAATGATTGCGAAAGTATTGAACCCTGCGGTAAAAGTCGTCAAGAATCGATAATTTCTCAGATGGAAATTTTGGGGGAACAATCACCCACTAAACCCCAAGCCAGTAATTCATCAACTTACAGTAATGGTCAGTGGAAAATCACTATTGGTAACAGAAACTCTTGGACAGGGGTGAACAATACGGGAAATCTGACTTATAAAGGATGTGATTCTCAAGGCAACTGTATAGACTTAACAGGTGGTAAAGTTAGCTGTCGCAATGGTGAATGTGTTATGGGTTGGGTGAATGGAAATTATCGATACATTTTGTCTCAACCGATTACAGAAGATGGGACTGCTTCTCCCACCCTGATTGTCAAGCAAGGCGACAGGGAAATCCTGAATGCTACAGGATTTAAACTTGTATAGCATTTCCTACTCTAATACAGGACAAAATTATCTGCGTTTATCTGCGTCCATCTGCGTTTAATTATGACTGCTTGTACCTCACTTGAAACGGATAATCCAACTTAGACACCAAAAGGGTTTGAGCTTGGACTTCGGAGCGATCGCCATTATGCTGGTGAGATTCTATCACCAGTGGTGGTGTCAAAAACAAATAACTGATTTAAATCAAGTTGTAGAGACAAGCGATCGCCTGGACGCGGACGCACATCAGCAGTCGTCTGGATATTTAGCACCGCCAGGGAACCTGGTAAACTTGCACGAATCAAGGTTTCCCGCCCCAAAGGTTCTACTACCTTAACTTCCACAAATAAGGGTTCTGATTGATGATTGTTGAGGGCAGAGTCAATGTTAATTGTGATATGTTCAGGACGAATCCCCAAATCAAAACTTTGACCTGGACGTAGCTGCACCTTTTCCCTCACTACTGCTGGAACCGCTAAGGACTGTCCGCTAACATCAAAAACATCATTTTTGTAGATAGCAGGCAGAATATTCATGGGAGGATTACCCAAAAAAGTGGCTACCATTTGGTTAGCGGGAAGGGCATAAATACTTTGAGGATCACCAATTTGCTGAATCCTACCCCGATCTAGCACCACAATTTTATCAGCCAAGGTCATCGCCTCAACTTGATCGTGGGTGACGTAAATTGTAGTAATACCTAATTGTTGATGTAACTGTTTCAATTCTGCCCTAGTTTCATCTCGCAACTGAGCATCTAAATTAGACAAAGGTTCGTCAAGTAAAAATACTTGTGGTTCACGGGCGATCGCTCTTCCTAATGCTACCCGTTGTTGCTGTCCCCCAGAAAGTTGTTTGGGTTTGCGGTCTAGTAGATGTTCTAGAGAAAGCGATCGCGCCACATTCACCACTCGTTCTTGAATCAGCTTCGGGTCAAATTTCCGCATTTGTAAGCCAAAGGCGATGTTTTGCGCCACCGTCATGTGGGGATACAAGGCGTAGTTCTGGAATACCATCGCGATATCACGCTGTCGGGCGGGAATATTATTGACCAAGCGATCGCCGATATACAGGTTACCAGATGTCGCAGATTCCAACCCGGCGATCGTGCGTAAAATTGTAGACTTACCACAACCTGATGGTCCCACTAACACCCAAAATTCTCCATCGGGAATTTCAAAGGTAATGTCCTCAATAGCAGTGACGTTATTGAATTTACGCCTAATGTCTTCTAAATGAACTTTTGCCATAAGCCGATATGAAATTTTAACTTTTGCTGCGGATCAAGCCCAGTCCAAGAATTTTGGATTTTGGATTTTAGATTTTAGATTGACACTACAGATAAATCTAGTACAAGTTGGCGTAAATAAACAGACCATTCAAAATCCATGAAAAGCCCATTTTATAAGCTTTTTGACTTTTGACTTTTGACTTTTGACTTCACGGCGGTACTAGGGGCTTGATAGAGAAGCGTTAGCGAGTTAACGCGTCGAATTTTAGATTTAGTTTAGCGAAGCCTACGCAGCGAGTGCGAGGATTTTCGATTGATTCCACAGATAAATCTGGGGGTTTGTCATCTTCAGGAACCATTGTTCAACTCCTTCGTGACGATGATTTCAGCACTTGTTTCACGTTTTGTTACTTGTAGACCAAGCCGGATGAGACAATAACGCCGCCATCACCCGCACCCCCCGGAGTTGATTAGACAGGGGTAAATGACCTTTAGGGGCGCTTAAATCCCAAATAAACTGATGTGGGTATCGCGTCCAGATATTACCGCTTTTCCAGCCAATTTTCGGCCATAAACTTTCCCAGTTTTTGCCTAAACTCAACCAAATTTCTCGCTGTACCGAAAAGCCAAATTTGCCTTCTGAGTGGACTAACCAGAGGTTGTTAATAGTTTGTAAGTCAAGAATCGGGGCATTTCCTACTTCAGTAAAGTACAACCATTTTCTCTGTACAGCCGTTGGCCCCGCCAGTTCACACATTTTTTGGATACTCACGAGATCAGCGGCTTGGAAGTCTTGGACAGCTAGAAGCTGTTGCAAAGATTTGTAATCAATCCCGCACTCTGATTTTAGAGGTACAATTCCTTCAGGAAAACAGTCAAGCAGAAATTGTTTAACTTGAGGTGCATCAGAGTTATACAGGACTTGGTAAGCTTTACCATCGATCCAATTCGCTGGGTGTTCACGTCGTTTTTGTAAAAATTCCATCAACACATCTAATCCCTGATTACCCAAGTTAGACAACTGGGGGATGATTTGTTGTTGGACTTGAAAAGACCCAGCAATTAACGATTGTCGGAGAGAGTCTATGTCAGCTGTGCCTGATAAAATCATTGGGTCTGTCATGCCATTAATCGTGTAAGCGTGAGCGTGAAAAAGCGGTTGGCTATCGAATCTTATCGAAAGTGAAGCACTGATAGCGAAAAGTAGTTTACTATTTTTGGTCGGACAAAATTGCAATGGCTTTATTAAATCCCACAGCTTAACCCCAAATACTGTACAAGGGAAATAAGGGGAAAATCTGCGCCTTGTGACTTGGTGAACAAAAGACACAGCAAAAACAGCTAGCCTGTCAAAACCAGATTTTTTTTGGCGGGCGGCGTATCACTCAGGAGTTTTTGAAGTATGTACGACAAGATTAACCCCCCCACAACCGGAACAAAAATCACCTTCAAAAATGGTGAACCGATTGTGCCTGATAATCCAATTATCCCTTTTATTCGGGGCGATGGCACAGGTATAGATATCTGGCCTGCTACCCAAAAGGTGCTAGATGCTGCGGTAGCCAAGGCATACAAAGGGAAACGTCAAATCAGTTGGTTTAAGGTTTACGCTGGGGATGAGTCCTGTGATTTATATGGCACTTATCAGTATTTACCCCAGGATACATTAACCGCCATCAAAGAATATGGTATAGCGATTAAAGGCCCTTTGACTACCCCTGTAGGCGGTGGCATTCGTTCTCTCAATGTAGCACTGCGACAAATTTTCGATTTATATGCCTGTGTGCGTCCTTGTCGTTATTATGCTGGAACTCCCTCGCCGCACAAAAACCCAGAAAAGCTGGATGTAATTGTTTATCGGGAAAATACGGAAGATATTTATTTGGGGATTGAGTGGAAACAGGGCAGTGAAATAGGCGATCGCCTGATTAAAATCCTCAACGAAGAACTCATCCCCGCCACCCCAGAACATGGCAAAAAGCAAATTCCCCTCGATTCTGGTATTGGTATCAAACCCATCAGCAAAACTGGTTCTCAGCGCCTAGTCCGCCGAGCGATGAAACACGCTTTGTTATTGCCCAAAGCCAAGCAACAGGTGACACTGGTGCATAAGGGCAACATCATGAAGTACACCGAAGGCGCTTTCCGTGATTGGGGTTATGAATTGGTAACTAGTGAATTTCGCAGTGAATGCGTCACTGAACGGGAATCTTGGATTTTGAGTAATAAAGAGAAAAATCCCGATATTTCCGCCGAAGCTAACGCCCGTGAGGTTGATCCTGGCTATGATTCCCTCACACCAGAGAAGCAAGCGCAAATTGTCCAAGAAGTCGAAACCGTTCTCAGCACAATTTGGGAAACCCACGGTAACGGTCAATGGAAAGAAAAAATCATGGTCAATGACCGGATTGCTGACAGTATTTTCCAACAAATCCAAACCAGACCAGATGAGTATTCGATTCTCGCCACAATGAACTTAAACGGCGATTACTTGTCTGATGCGGCTGCGGCCATTGTCGGCGGTTTAGGCATGGGGCCAGGGGCAAATATCGGCGATGTCTGTGCCATATTTGAAGCTACCCACGGCACTGCACCCAAACACGCGGGCTTGGATCGGATTAATCCCGGTTCTGTAATTCTTTCCGGTGTGATGATGCTGGAATTTATGGGTTGGCAAGAAGCCGCCGATTTGGTAAAGAAAGGTTTAGGGAATGCGATCGCTAATAGTCAAGTGACATACGATTTAGCCCGGTTGCTAGAACCACCAGTAAAACCCTTAAAATGTTCTGAATTTGCCGACGCAATCATCAAACATTTCGATTAGGGATTTCCCACGTAGGGTGGGTTAGCGATAGCGTAACCCACCATCATCCATTTAATATGATTATCTTTGAGATTCACGTCTTGAATTTCTAAAATGGAATTACGAATAAAAGCAATCCCAGAATTTGTTAATCGCTATTCTACTTGATTTTTAATTAAATAGATTAATAAAATATTCAAAAAAGATTTAATTTGCCGCAGAATTGCCTTTTTACTCATCCCCTCTAACTCATCAACAATAGCCAAAGCATCTGCGTAACGTCCTTGTAAAATACTATTTCTGAGGTCAGTTACTTCCTGTGTCATTTTTCTTAACCTCCATAAAATTATCACTCAAAGCTATAATTATGGCGATTTTCGGGTTTTATCTCATGTAGGCGATCGCATAATTAGGAGTTTTTGCGGAATCCCAGCATTCTATCTTGATGGTACATATTGGATAGATTCACATCATCAGGGAGTCACCAGATTACTATGTCGCCAGAGAAAAAAGAGCCAAAGGGGTGTGGATGCGCGAATATTCCCATATCAGTAATTTTACTGTTTTTAGGATTTGGTTGGTGGATATTGAGCCAGAAAAGTAATCGAGACATGATTAGCAATTCGTTTACTAACCTGTTATCTCAGCATCAACAAATAGCTATACCCATTTTAAATCCCACTCCAACTCCTAATCTGACACCTACTTTTACTCCCACTCCCACTCCTAATCTCACACCTACTTTGACTCCCACTCCCACTCCTGATATAACACCTACTTTGACTCCCACTCCCACCCCCACGAACACGGTAAATCCCGATAGCAACAAAAAACCAACTTTACCACCAAAAACCCCAGAGCAAAAAACATCATTAGCTCAAAATCCTTGGAAGAAAAAAGCAATTAGAGGTATTTATTTTAGCCGTTACTATATTACGAATAATGCTAACGAACAAACGATTCGTCAACGAGTTCGCCAATATCGTTCCCAAGGATTTAATACAATCATTCATGGCGTTTGGGGTAATGGTTGTACAATGTACAACAGTGATGTCATGCAACAAAAATTGGGGTTTAAAAGTTGTCCCAATAAGTTCCAAGATCAATGGCTAGATTGGTTGATTGATGAAGCACATAAGCAGGACATGGAAGTTCATGCTTACTTTGAAAAAGGGATTAAAATCGATAAAAATAGCCCAATTTTTGATTTAGCGATCGCACGCAGATGGGTTGTTCCGGGTGTAGATAGAACTTACTCCAATATTGAACATTATGTTCTGGATGTAGAGATACCCGAAGTTGCTAATTTCTTTAAAAATATTTCCGTAGAATTTGTCACCAAATACCCGCAAATTGATGCAGTCCAATGGGATGATTATTTAGGCTACCATGCCGAACTACCAGGACAAGTAGACCGTACCGCTAATTTGACAAAGTTTGTCCAAGAAATGGTGAGTGGAATTAAACAAGCTAACCCCAAAGTTAGTTTTGATATTTCCCATCATAATCCTTATTGGGCTAAAAGATATTTTGCTGCTGATTGGCTAAACTGGAACATCGATAGAGTGTTTATTCAAGTTTATAATGATGACAATTTCCAAGAAGAATTAAAATATGTTAGAAGTGTTGATGGAATTGGCATTAGTGACAACCAATTTCATCGATTAGAAGCAATAATTAATAATCCACAAATCAAAAGTGTTTTAGTGTTTCCCATAGATGGACAACCCGAAAAAACTGCTACTAAATTGCAAAACTTGGTAGAATCAATAACACAGAAACCATGAGTAAGTATTTTAAGTTATCCATATTCCGGCTCCCTCTCCTTACTTTCGCGTAGCGTCTCCCTTTGGAGAAGGAGAGGGTTGGGGTGAGGTTTTTTAGGGCTTTATACAAAAGTGAAATGCTTCCTATTACCCCTTACCAAATTTACAAAGGCTTTTGCTTTACTACACCTGCACCACGGGGGAAACTAGCTGGGGTATTGACGACTTTCCGCAAGTACAAGCAATGACGAATACTGTTAGTTAAAGGAGTTGTAAATTGTTCTAAGGATTCAATTATTCCACCCAATTGGTTAACAGCATTTTGCAAAGATTTAGTTTCCTCTTCTGTCCAATTACCCCGATACATTACTGCTAAACCACCCTGTTTCAGCAAGGGTAGAGTATATTCTGCACAGATAGCAGCATTACCCACAGCGCGAATTAAAGCGATATCGTAATTTTTTCGGTGCTGGGGATGATGACCTATTTCTTCAGCTCTGCCAATAAAAGTTTTAGTATTGCTAAGAGTCAATTCAGTCAAGGTTTCGTCAATAAAATTAATTTTTTTCCGGGTTGAATCTAGCAGAGTAATTTTACAATTTGGCATGGTGATTGCTACGGGAATACCTGGAAAACCCGCACCTGTGCCAATATCAATTATAGAAGTATTTTCTGAGAGGAATGGGATAAACTGGCCTTGTGGTGCAATTCCTCGCAATGAATCCCAAAGATGTTTTTCCCAAAATTCTTCGGGTTCAGTAATGCGAGTTAGATTTAACTGTTGATTACCTACCACAATTAATTCATACAACTGCTGAAATTTTTGCTGCTGTTGTTCGTTGGGTTGCCAATTTAGGGTTTGCTGCCATATTTCTGCCATTTCTGGCAATAAGGGAATTGTTGAGTTAGTCATTGGTTATTGGTCATTGGTTATTGGTTATTGATGATGGTGGGTTACGCTGTCGCTAACCCTGCCATTTCTGGCAATAAGGGAATTGTTGAGTTAGTCATTTGTCATTGGTTATTGATGATGGTGGGTTACGCTGTCGCTAACCCACCCTACGATTTTGGGGTATTTTATTTTGGGTAAATCCCTTGGTGATTAGTCAACTGTCAACAGTCAACGCTCTCACACAGCTTCTGGAGCTTTGGCTTTGAGTATCTCTGGGTCTACTGATTGTAGTTCACCGTGGTTGAGTGTCCAACATCGGTCGGCGATCGCCAACATATCCCCAGCATCATGAGTCACTACCAACAATGTCCAATCTTTTTTGAGTTTCGCTAATAAATTTACCAGTTGCCGACGCATTGACCAATCTAACCCCGCTGTCGGTTCATCTAATAACAGTAAATTCGGCTGACGAATCAATTGCACCGCCAAAGCCAAACGCCGCTGCTGTCCACCACTTAAAGCATGAGGTGCGGCGGAAAGCGATAAATCCTCTAACCCCACTTCGGTTAATGCTCCCCTAACTCGCTCTGACCCTAATTCCGGATGCCCTAAGCGCAATTCTTCTAAAATAGTACCACCGCAAAAGTGCCTTTCTGGGAACTGAAATACTAACCCGGCCAATTGTTGTAGCTGTTCGGGGATAAGTTCTTGTTCCCGCCAGAAAAGTGAGCCGGAAGTTGGTTCGGCTAGTCCAGACAAAATTTCTAGTAAGGTACTTTTACCAGAACCACTCGGCCCAATAATCATACCTAGCTGCTGGGGTGCTAATTCCAGATTAATTGATTTGAGAATCGCTGTGGGGCTGGCTGTGGGATGATAAGTTAGATTTCTGAGATAGAGCATTTGTGAGGATTACTAAAAAGTTGGCGAATTACTCGTTAACTTAGATTAACTAAAAAATAAAATTTCTGAAATTACCAGTTTTTTTCGTAAAAATCTGATTCCATCTGCAAAAAGCTACTTTTTTCCTTTTCTACATTGTGGCAGACTTCACCTTTAACAAAGGTTACCAAAATGGGAACATGGCAGCACAACCAGAGTCAACCCGTGTAGAATATTTGGGCTGAACCCGACACAAATTATAGTTAACTTTCTTTGGCATTTTAATTTTCTAAGGGTGACAATGATTAAACGGTCTTCTACTCCTCAACACATAGGCTTTGCGAAACTCTCTCAGCTGGCTCAGGCGACTTTTGTAGCTGTAGTCGCACTTAATTTGTGGGTGAATCCCTCTCTAGCTGGCGATCCTTTTCGCACTAACGAAGCTCGTAATATTGGTGACAATACAGAAGCAGCTTTTAAAGCAGTTTTTCAACAGGGTAATTATCCAGCCGCAGCAAGTTACTTGCAAAAAGCAATATCCAGTGAACCCAATGAACCTTTAGCTTATGCCATGAAGGCATCTTTAGCATACGCAAATAAGGATTTTGCTACACTAGATACTTACAGCAAGAAAACTCTAGAAGCTGGACAAAAGCTGATTGCTACAGATCAATTACGTGGCAATATATACACTGCTGTGGGACATTTTTTTGAAGGTGCAACAATTATCACCCGTGAGGGAACACTCAAAGGTGCGCCCCAAGCCTTAACTCGGCTGCGACAAGTTTATCAACATTTAGACAGAGCCGAAGCGATCGCACCTCAAGATCCAGAGCTGAATTTGCTCAAGGGTTATATGGACTTGATGCTCTCTGTCAATTTACCCTTTGCTAATCCTGATGATGCTATTGCAAGATTAAAGACCAATGCTGGGCCGAAATACTTGGCGGATAGGGGTATAGCCGTTGCTTATCGGGATTTAAAACAGTATTCTCAGGCTTTGGAATATGTGAACAGTGCTTTAAAAACCACATCTGATCACCCAGAGTTATTTTATCTGAAAGCTCAAATCCTCAGAAAACAGGGACAAGAAGCTAAAAGTCAGTCAATCATCCAAGAAGCGATCGTTAATTTCGATAAAGCCTTGACGAAAAGATCCCAACTTCCAGCCGATTTGGTCAGACAAATTGAACGTGAACGCAACAATACTTTTAACCAGCTAAATAGTTTAGGTGGTTGATTGAGAATAGGGAATAGTCTTGTACAGATGCGATGAGTTGCGTCTCTTTTCTAGAAACTTGATTCATCGCGTCTCCCCACTCCTTACCCTGATATGCTTATTTTCAGAGATAGTAATTTAGATATTCCAACGCAATGCAAATTCAGTTCCGTGAAATTAACCCTTTTGATGTGTGGATTTGGCTGAAGTTCAATACAATTCCTTCTGGACGTGAAAAGCAATACGTCGAAGAAGTTTTTAATTCCTGGTTTTATCTAGGAAAATTGGGAGCATTTAATGCCGAAAATCTGCAAGTCCAAGAAACAGGACTGGAAATTAGCTATATGAATTATGACCCAGAAGGGTATGATAAAAGCTTGCTGGCACTCATGCACAATATGGGCGAGTTTGAGTATGAAGGACAGTGGGCGCGTTGTTGGTTTGACATGGGAACTAGTGATGCGATCGCACTTGATATTTTAATCAATGCTCTCAAACAGTTAAATCAAGAATATGTGACTATTGAGGAATTATACATCGGTGGCGAAAATGAAGATTGGCCTGTCGAGGATAGTGACAACCCAAACCACTCTATGTATGATAATTAACTATATTGCCTAAGCTTTAAAATACACCTTTACCATATTCCCGGAGATTTTTAGATGAGCAAACTAGGAAAAATTCGGCTATTAGCTTTAGGATTGATCCGGGATGGCGAACGCATTTTTGTTTATGAAGGCTACGAACCCGTAAAGCAAGAAACTTATTATCGGGCTTTAGGTGGTGGAGTTGACTTTGGTGAAACTAGCCAAGCTGCTTTAGCAAGAGAATTTCAAGAAGAAATTCAAGCAGACTTAACAAATATTCACTATCTGGGTTGCATAGAAAGTATTTTTACATTTAACGGTCAGCAAGGACACGAAATTATTCAACTTTATCAATGTGATTTTGTTGATTCCAAATTCTATCAACTGGAAAGCTTAATATTTTCTGAATCAAAAAATCATCAACATAAAGCACTATGGGTAGATATTGCTGACTTTAAATCTGGTAAATTCAGATTAGTTCCCGAAGCATTTTTCGCCTACTTGTAAAGTATTAACCCAGTAATCCAGTAAATATTACGAACTATGTTCGCGCAGCGTTTCCGATAGCACAGCATGGAATTAGCCATAGAAAATATTACAAATTACGAACTACGAATTACAAATTACGAATTACTCATATCTATCCTTCTTTGACTTAATGACTTTAATCACATCATCATGTTGTTGACCTTCGATGATGTCTTTTAAATGTATTTTTCCTTCAATATATTGAATATGAATACGCCAACCTGATATTTTATCGATATCGGCTCTGTATATGGCTTGTTTAATACCTGTGACTTTATGTAATCTGGTTTTAGGAAAACTTCTAGTTCGATGACACTCATTATCTTCTAGTTCAGCTAAAGCCTGAAGAAAATCAACTTTTAAATCTTCTGGTAAAATCTTAATTGCTTCATGAATCACACCATATTCATCTAAAAGAGGCTTAATTTGTGCCATTAGCTAGAATGAACCTCAAACTCTTGATTCTCTACGGTGAAGTCTTGGTAAAGAGTCTCTGCAACTGAATTATATGCTTTTGGTGCATCTTCAGCCTTGACAGCTCGAAATAAAGTGATCACTGTCCGATCAAAAATGGGATCATCATCAATAGTCAGAATGATTCTAATTTTTTCATTAATTCTCAGAGAATATATGGAAGAATCATAATTTTCATTGAGTCTGATATTTCTTAATTGTGTGCTATTTTTGTAAAATAGATTTGTGTCTACTGAAAGTAACTCAACATATCGATTCAGTTTTTTAATAATCTTAAATTTTTCTGTATTACTAAATTGCTCTAAATCTTGCTCAAAATCTTTTGTAGATTCAATCAATATATCCATAGCAATCGCTCCTGGGATTAAATCCTCAACTTACTTCAAATTTAACGTAGAGAATAAATAATTGAAGTTTTTCATTATGCTAATTCAAAAAAAGCAAATTTTACTAATAAATGTTGTAGTGATATAGCTGGGGAGTAGGGAGTAGGGAGTAGGGAGTAGGGAGTAGGGAGTGGGGAGTGGGTGAAAACCTTTTTGGTGTCTAAGTTTGATTATCCCTGGGCGGGCTAGAAGCCCACCCCACAATATTTATGCTTATACACTATTTTAGGCTTGTCAGTCCACTACCATTTGAGGCTACTACGACAAAGGACGGTAAACCCGATAGTTGATTTCAGGGAAAATATTATCCATTAATTCCACCTTTTCCAGCCAACCACTATCGACCTTGCCAATTTTAACGTCTTCGTAGAGTTTATTAAACCGCATCAGGTGCGATCGCGTTCTTCTCACAGCATAGGGAACCATTGTTCCTGTCCGCATAATAAAAGCCCAGTCAGAAGATTGTGCTAGTAAAAGTTCCCGCGCGGCTTGATTCAGTGCTTTTTCCTGCAAAGTGTCTTCCGCTTCTATGTGGGATATTTCAATCATGCGTTCGGTGGCTTTATGTAAATGTGGATAAATCCAAGCATTTGTTTCATTCAACCAATACTCATGGAAACCCTTATAGCCCCAACTTGACTGCGAAGGGCGACAAACTTGCTGGTTCGGTTCTGTCCGCAAATAATCAGCCAAATGAGCCATTTCATATGTTCCTTGATCATGCCATGATTTCCGGAACAAGTAATCAATAAACCAAGGTCCTTCATACCACCAGTGACCAAATAACTCGGCATCGTAGGGCGAAACAATAATTGGCGGGCGACCCATAATACCGTGTAAATGCTCTGCTTGGCGTTCACGGTTATACATAAAGTTAGCAGCGTGTTCTGCCGCTTTTTCCCGCGCCCAATAAGGATCATAGAGGGCTTTATCTGAAAGTCCTAAACCACGTCCAGTAATTTTGTGATACTTAATCCCCGTGTTTTTGCGCTGACCATTGGGCATGATGTAGGGCTTAATGTACTCATATTCGGCTTCCCAGCCCAAATCTTTGTAAAATTCCCGATATTCTGCTGCACCGGGATAGCCCACTTCAGAAGACCATACCTGCTGCGAAGATTCATGGTCCCGACCAAAAGCTGCAACACCAGGTTCTGTAAAAATCGGCGCATAAGTACCAAAGCGTGGGCGAGGACGGGCATATAAAATGCCATGTCCATCAGTGAGGAAATAGCGTAAACCAGCATCCGCTAGCATTCGCTCCACACCCTCATAGTAAGCGCATTCTGGCAACCAAATCCCTCTGGGTGCTTTGCCAAAGGTTTGCTCGTAGTGTTCGCAAGCTACCTGAATTTGCGCCCACACAGCTTGGGGATACATTTTCATTAATGGTAGATAGCCGTGGGTAGCACCACAAGTGATAATTTCTAAGTTGTTGCTATCTTGAAACTTCTTAAAACCTGTGATCAAGTCACCTTTGTAGCCTTCCCAGACCTGACGCGCTTCGTTAAACTCAGTAGCGTAATGTTCTGCTAAATAACGAAGATGCCCATTTTTGGCATTACGCTCAATTTCCAGTTCTATAAGTTCTTCTAGTTGGGCTAGGTGCGCGTCATAGCGTTCTTGCAGTAGGGGATCACGGAGCATTGACACTAGTGGCGGTGTCATACTCATGGTGATTTTAAAGTCGATCCCGTCTCGCTTTAAGCCCTCAAATACTTTTAATAAAGGAATGTATGTTTCGGTGATGGCTTCATAAAGCCATTCTTCTTCCAACACATAGTCACTTTCTGGGTGACGAACGAAGGGCAGGTGTGCATGAAGTACAAGCGCGACGTAGCCGATAGCCATAATGATTTAAGGGTAGTACTTGTAAGTTTAAGAACGAGGGTTTGGCGAAATTAACAATATTTTAAGACTTTATGGGGTGCGTGACTGTAGTTTTCTAGTTGGCTGTATTGTTAAGATATTTAACTAGGGTTTTTTCCAGAGCCTTGAGGTTCAATTCCTCCACGACATCGGCGTTAACTGACAACTGAAAGCCAATGAGTGTTAAGGGTCGGTGGCTAATTTAAATCCCCCACCTTATCCCTTGATAACTGATAACTGATTTAATCTTCGGGTTCTTTATACAATTGTTCTAACTCTTGCAACTGTGTTTTCCGAGAGATGCGACGATATTTTTTACTCTCTAACTTCGGTTCGTACTGTTGCTTACCGTTTCCTTTGCTTTTGATTTTCATCGTTGATTCGGGATCGGCTTGTTGATGAAGCTGTGTTTGACGCGCGATCGCTTGATCTAAAAATTCCAAGTAATGTTCATACCTTTCCCAGTCGCCTTGCACCACACAATCAGGCTCGTCTCGGTGCAAACAGTCACTAAATCGACAGCTAGCCGCTGCTAACCGCTCTCTGGCTTCGGGGAAATAATAGATTAATTCTTCGGGACGACAATCCAAATCAGGTTGGTTAAAGCCGGGAGTATCTGCCAGCAAACCACCCCCAGGTAATTCAAATAATTCTGTGTGGCGCGTTGTATGGCGACCTCGTGCTAGTTTGCCAGAGACTTCCCCCACTCGCAGGTTAAGAGTGGGTATCAGCACATTAATCAGGCTAGATTTTCCCACGCCGGAAGGCCCAGCAATCACGGTAATTTTATTATTTAGATGGTTAGTTAATTCTGCAAGATTGATGCCATTTTGGACGCTAATAAATAGGGGTTTATAGCCCCAACCCAATAGGCGATCGCTAATTTTTTCTTGGACTTGTGGTGAGATTAAATCACTCTTATTCAAACATAACAGCACATCTACATCAGTAGACTCAGCCTTTACCAGAAATCGACTTAATTGATAAGGTTCCAGAGGTGGGTCTGTAACCGCAAATGCCAGGAGGATTTGGTCAACATTAGCGATCGCAGGGCGGTCTAAGAGGCTTTGACGGGGTAGAACATGGGAAATTGCCCCCCTACCACCAGACCAATCTGGCTCATCCACCACCACGCGATCGCCTACCATCACCTGTTGCCCGATTTTTTTTAACCGAGTTCTGCGGGTGCAAAGAAGCATAGGGGGAGTAGAGAGTAGGCTTGCCCTGAGCGAAGCCGAAGGGGAGTGGGGAGTAGGAAGTGGGGAAAAATCTTCCCTGTCACCCTGTACCCTTGTACTCTTGTCTTCTACATCCATCTGCACACGATAAAAATTTGCTTGCACGGCTAGCACCGTACCGAGTAACTGTCCATTAGTAGACATAGTTTCCACTGTTGTCATTGGGCAGTCGCGGGACGGCGTACTAACAAAGAAAAATAACCAATGCAATCTGTAATTTGCTCAACCTGATAACCTGCCATAATCAGGCTATCGGGAACTTGCTCAATAGGTTCTCCAGAGTCTAGCCAGACTTCGAGCAAACATCCCGGCAGCATTTTTTCCAAACATAATTTTGTCCGCACGAAATTAATCGGGCAAGGAGTGCCGCGCAAGTCAAGTTGAGCGTCAGGAGTTGAAAGGTGAGAAGACTTCATTACTTAAACAGATTTCCCAAGAATCCTTCTAGACCACCTTTACCAGTACGGTCTCCCTTAATTTTAGCCAGCTTCTCCAGCAATTCTCTTTCCTCCGGGGTCACCTTAGTCGGAATGTCAATTAATATTGTCAACAGATGGTCTCCGCGACTCACAGGATTTCCCAAGCGAGGTACACCGCGATTTTCCAACTTCATGACTGTATTCGGCTGCGTTCCAGCAGGAATAATTAGTTCCACTGGCCCGTCTACCGTTTCTACTTCCAAACGGCAACCTAAAATTGCTTGCAGGTAGCTAACTTTGAGTTCCGAGAGAACGTTAATACCATCCCTTTGGAATTCTTCGTCTTCATTAACAAATAAGTAGACATACAAATCCCCAGGAGGTCCACTACGTTGACCAGCATCTCCTTCTTGGGAGATCCGCAAACGCGTGCCATTATCCACCCCAGCCGGAATGTTAATTTTTAGTTTTTTCGGTACTTGATTTGTACCCTTACCATCACAAGCATCACATTTGTCTTCAATCACCATTCCCGTACCGTTACAGGTGGGACAAGTGGAGACTTGAGTAAAGCTACCAAAAGGTGTTCTTGTCACACGACGGACTTGACCCGAACCGCCGCAAGTGGAACAAGTCCGAGGGCGAGTACCAGCTTTGGCACCAGAACCACCACAGGTATCACAGACTTCTAAATGGGAAATGCGAATTTCTTTTTCGCCGCCAAAGACCGCTTCTCGAAAGTCTAACTTCAGGTCTAGCCTTAAGTCGTCACCCCGCACTGGACCGCTGCGCCGTCGTTGCGTCGTGGGACCACCCATACCGCCACCAGCAAAGCCACTGAAAATACTTTCAAAGATATCGGCAAAGCCGCCCATATCGCTCATGTCTTGGAAACCTGCGCCAGCAGCAGCACCTGAAACACCAGCTTCACCAAAACGGTTATAACGTTCTCGAATATCTGGCTCAGAAAGCACTTCATAAGCGCGGTTAATTTCCTTAAACCGATCTTCCGCTCCCGGTTCTTTGTTCACATCTGGGTGATACTTCCGGGCTAAACGGCGGTAGGCTTGTTTGATGTCTTCTTTGTCGGCGTCACGAGAGACACCCAGAGTTTCATAATAGTCGCGGGCCATATAGCAAAGGTAAAAGTTAGGAGGAAGAAAGCAACAAGGCAATACACGCCACAAACACTTGCTATCCTACGGTAAGTCATATTCTTGAGGAGCGGCTACTCATGACAGTAAGCCAGTCAGGACAATAAATTTTATTCCTGTGGTTCGCCCAAGGGCGAAAACTCCCTCAGTTGACTTGTTTGGGTAACGCAGGGTTCTTGGGAGGGCGGCTTGCCGGAAACTAGGCAGAAAGAAAAAGTAAATTTTTATTAATATATTGATTTTACCTTTTACCTTTCACAAAAATCACCAGCCAGTTTAAAGCAACAGTTGCTTTCCTCATGGGAGACAACAATAGCCGCTCAAGTCGGGGAGATCAACTGTCTCTTTTACATTGTGCTACTTAGTAGGGTGAACCCCCGCTCATGAATCATAGGAGCTAGCCGCACAATTAGGTGCGGAAAACCCCCCAGATGCATTTGCTGGCATTTGTACTGGTGCAATGTCTAGCCCACGGCAATTCGCTTCTACAATCTAGCAAAATTAGGGAGAGGGGAAGAGGCAGGGGAGCAGGGAGCGGGGGAGAAGAAGCAGGGGAGCAGGGAGCAGGGGAGAAGAAACTTTCCAATGACCAATGACTAATGACTAATGACCAATGACTAATAAATTTTGGATTGGCGATTTTAGATTGCAGTCTAATCCAAAATCTAAAATCTAAAATCTAAAATTGATTGACCAATGACTAATCTATCGCTTCATAATCAGCCTGTGCTGTACTTTCGTCCTCAAAATCAAAGTTGAATTCTGGTATTGGTGTTTCATTGTTCGGTAGCTCTAATTCTGATGTCAACAGACTATCTGAAACTTTTCCAACTTCGTCAATATTTTCTTGGTCGTTAGCTCGGTTGTATACATCAGCACCAATAGCAAACAAAGTCTGTTGAAAGTCATCTAAGCAGAGTTGATATTCTGTGAGCGAAATGCTGGGATTAGCCATTGCAGCTTGGAGTTGAATGACTTTTTCTTTGGCTAAAGCTTTAATCTGCTCACCAATAAAGTCAGCATTATCCCTGAGACTTGATTCGTAACTGAATAACAAATTATCTGCTTGGTTTTTGAGATCAGCCAATTCTTTACGTTTTTTATCTTCTTCGGCAAATACTTCGGCTTCTTGCTGCATCCGTTCTACTTCGTTGCTATTCAAACCGCCTGTATTAGTAATCCGAATACTTTGCTCTCGACCAGTACCTTTGTCTTGGGCTGCGACCTTGAGGATACCGTTCACATCAATTTCAAAAGATACTTCTATTTGTGGAACACCACGGGGAGATGGCGGAATTCCTGCCAACAGAAATTTACCCAAACTTTTGTTATCCCGTGCCATTGCTCTTTCCCCTTGGAGGATGTGAATTTCCACTGAGGTTTGTCCATCAACAGCAGTGGAAAAAACTTGGGATTTACTGGTGGGAATTGTCGTATTACGGTCAATAATTTTGGTAAATACTTCTCCTAAAGTTTCAATTCCCAGGGATAGGGAAGTGACATCCAAGAGCAGAAGATTATCGACCTCGCCACTGAGTACCCCAGCTTGAATTGCTGCACCCAGACCTACGGCCTCATCAGGGTTGATAGAGCGATCGGGAGTTTTACCGTTAAAAAACTTGATCAGGGCATTCTGGACTGCGGGAATACGTGTAGAACCACCTACCAAAATAATCCGATCTATGTCTTGTGTTTGGAGGTCTGCATCTTTAAGAGCTTGAATCATCGGCTCAATGGTAGCTTTAATTAAAAGCCCTGACATTTCTTCAAATTGAGCGCGATTGAGTTCCATTTCCAAATGTTTTGGCCCAGTCTCATCGGCAGTAATAAATGGCAAGTTAATTGAGGTACTTGCCATATGAGAAAGTTCAATTTTTGCCTTTTCTGCTGCTTCTCGCAGACGTTGCAGTGCCATTTTATCGGGGGCAAGGTCGATTTTCTCTTGTTCCTGGAAACGTTCCATCATCCAGCTGACGATCGCGTTATCAAAGTCATCTCCGCCCAAATGATTGTTACCACAAGTTGCCTTAACTTCAAAAACTCCATCCCCCAGTTGGAGGATGGAGACATCGAAGGTACCCCCTCCTAAGTCAAATACTAAAATCAACTGCTCTTGGTCTTGCTTTTCTAAACCAAAGGCTAAAGCCGCAGCAGTTGGCTCGTTGATGATCCGTAGAACTTCTAGTCCAGCAATGATACCAGCATCTTTAGTGGCTTGTCTTTGGGCATCTGTGAAATATGCTGGTACGGTAATCACTGCCTGAGTTACCTCTTCACCCAAGAAAGTTTCTGCATCCTGCTTGAGTTTTTGCAGAACCATAGCGGATATTTCTTGGGGTGTGTAGTTCCGTTCGCGAATTTGGACATCAACAGTATCGTCTCGACCTTTGATACAGGTATAAGGTACACGACTGCGTTCTGTTTGAGTATCTTCCCAGCGACGACCGATAAATCGCTTGATACTATAGATTGTGTTTTCAGCATTAGTTACGGCTTGGCGCTTTGCCATCTGACCGACTAAGCGAACGCCACCCTTGCCAAATCCCACAATACTAGGTGTAGTACGTCCTCCTTCAGTGCTGGAGATCACAATTGGTTGACCACCTTCCAAAACAGCGACGCAACTGTTAGTAGTGCCTAAGTCGATCCCAATAACTTTTCCCATACGTACAGTATTTTTACTTATTTATTCTTCTATGATATTTCACGGATGATCTTTTGTATTGGCGAAAGCTGAAGGTAACGTCTGTGGAATTTCTCTTGGGAGCATTTTACACAGGGACAGTTCTATAGCGTCGGCTTTTTACTCTTCAAGTTGCGCCCCAGATGCCAGATGCTACCAAAAGGCGGGCTGCGAAAGTCCAGCAAACTGTCAACAGCCCTATCCTTTCTGAGATATGCGATGCCTATTCTTGATAGAACTTAGGCACTTTTGGTCAACCAGACAAGCAAGTACAGTTTAACTGTCAGCTGAACTCGACTGATCTTGGGGTGCAGGTGGTGTGTCTTCCTTGGGAGCAGCTACTTTGACCATTGAATGGCGCAGCACGCGATCGCCCAAATAATATCCGCGTACTAACTCTTCTAACACTGTTCCCTCTGGATGTTCATCCGTAGGTTCCCGCATAACTGCTTCATGGAGATTGGGATCGAACTCTTGATTTTCCGGACGCATTGGTGATACGCCTATGCGCTTGAGGCATTCTACTAGTTGTTTATAAACCCCTTGATAACTTTTGTGAATTGTCATCTCGCCGTCACTTTGTGGCTTGAGGTGCGCTCGCGCCCGCTCAAAATTATCGACTATGGGTAGCAATTCCAAAATAGTATTCCGCTTCACTTGCAAATCCAGCTCTTCTTTTTCTTTGCTGGTGCGTTTACGGTAATTTTCAAAATCGGCGGCAATCCTCATATATTGAGTACTGCGTTCTTCTAGTTGCCCTTTGAGAGACTCAATTTGTTGAGTCAATTCTGCCAAAGCAGCCGTTTCTATTTCCGTTTGATCAGTGGCAGCCACACCATTTTCTGGGGCAATTACTGTATCTGATGATACATCTATTGGAGTTGTCACTTGCTCAGTCACCTCGCTACCAGATTCGTTGGAGTTGGTTTGGGCTGGGGAGTCGCTCTTCATTGATTGCTTTACCTCTGTTGGTTCACCCAATTGCTGGCTTGTATTGTTTACCTGTTTATTTTCGTCCATCATTGTCTACTCGTCCCAGATTGTTTTATGGCAGTATGTCACCACAGCTTACAACTGAGGCTAATTTTTTTTGCTGACATTTTCCTGGAAGTGATGCCACCGTCCTTTTATTGTGACAAATGGTGAACACCTTAGCGTAGACACGGGACGGTATCCCGAACGAGTAGGTTAGCACCAGAAGTAAGCCTTTTGAAAGAGTGGTGCTTGATATTCTTCGTCCCTCCTCATTAGTCATAAGTCAGTTTTGTCACAAGTCACTACTGAAACTGCGGACATGATCATTAATCTTTATGGTTGCTGACTACGAGCCAAATTAAATATTTTTACATTACTGAGTTGTCTCTGGCAAATCCCCGGAGTGGAAACCTGAACATCCAAAAAAAGCACCAGCAAAAACTTTGACCTAAATTTACTCAGTGCAAATGAAAATTATCGGCTCCAGCCTGGGAATAATGTAACTAGAGGTTTTTCCTACTCATTGCTCACCTATGACTTATTCGTCACCACAACGGCGCAGTACCGCTCTCACTACAAAGACAGAGTTTTCGCCCTTCGGCAACAAGCTAGTACAGTCTGGCTATATCAATAGCGAACAGATGAGACTAGCGCTGATTGAAAGCCGCAAGTCTGGCAAACCCCTGACGGAAGTCTTGGAGTCTATTACCGGACAACAACTATCGCCTGAGTTCCTCAGACAATATAAAAAACAACAGCTCTTTGAGCTAAAAATACTATACGGTGTTGAGTTCCTAGATCCAGAAGTCAACAACATTGGCAACCCCAAAGTGGGCAACCTGATTGAAAGCCTGATCCCGGCAGAGATTTGTCGTCGCCATCACTTGGTCCCATTATCCAAAAATGAAGACCAAAACCCGCCCAGTGTCTTGGTGGCGATGGTCGATCCGGATAATCTCGAAGCTTCTGATGATCTCAACCGCATCCTGCGTCCCCAAGGTTTGGCATTACAACGCATGGTAATTGCCCAAGACGATTACCAACAGCTAATTAACCAATATTTGGATGATTTAGCTGTGCGGCAAAAGTTGCTGGACAAAGAAAAGTTGACAGATATTCATCAAGATTTAGAAAATCTGAGTAATATCGACGTGGACGAGAACCCGGAAGAGATGGAGGCTGATTTAGGGGCGGTCATTAAGGGTGCGGAAGATGCCCCAGTGATCAACCTTGTAAACAGAGTCTTGGCCAAAGCCTTACATGAAGGGGTTTCTGATATTCACATCGAACCACAGGAGGAAAATTTACGAATTCGGTTTCGGAAGGATGGGGTATTGAGTGAAGCTTTCGACCCCCTACCCAAAAAAATCGTGATGGCGGTCACAGCTCGATTTAAAATCATCTCCAATCTAGACATTGCCGAGCGACGCTTACCCCAAGATGGGCGCATCCGGCGAATGTTCGAGGGACGTAAGGTGGACTTCCGCGTCAGTACCTTGCCTAGTCGCTACGGGGAAAAAGTAGTACTACGGATTTTGGATAATTCTGCCACCCAATTGGGATTAGATAAGTTAATTACCGATCCCGAAACTTTGCATATTGTTCAAGATATGGTCAGCCGTCCTTTTGGGTTGATTTTGGTGACTGGACCGACTGGTTCTGGAAAAACCACATCGCTATATTCGGCATTAGCAGAAAAAAACTCGCCTGGGGTGAATATTAGTACAGTTGAAGACCCCATTGAGTACAGCTTGCCAGGGATTACTCAAGTACAAGTAATTCGGGAAAAAGGGTTAGATTTTTCTACGGCTTTGCGAGCCTTTTTGCAGCAAGATCCGGATGTATTGCTAGTGGGTGAGACACGGGACAAAGAAACAGCAAAAACCGCGATTGAGGCTGCCTTAACTGGTCACTTAGTATTAACTACTTTACACACTAACGATGCTCCAGGTGCGATCGCGCGTCTGGGAGAAATGGGTATTGAGCCTTTTATGATTTCTAGTTCCCTAATTGGTGTGTTAGCTCAACGTTTGGTGCGGCGTGTCTGTTCTGAATGTCGTATTCCCTATACTCCCACAACTGAGGAACTAGCTCGCTATGGACTATCAGCTTCCCAAAATGTAGGCGTAACTTTTTACAAAGCTAACACTTTAACATTAGATGAAATTACGGAGGCAAAAGCCAAAAATCAGGAAGTTTGTCCCAAGTGTAATGGCTCTGGCTACAAAGGACGTTGTGGTGTTTATGAAGTGATGCGAGTCACCGAAAACCTGCAAACCATGATCAACCAAGAAGCATCCACAGACCGCATTAAGGAAGTTGCAGTTGAAGAAGGCATGAAAACTTTGCTGTCTTACAGTCTGGATTTAGTCCGCCAAGGTGTCAGCACACTCGAAGAAGTGGAACGCGTAACCTTTACTGATACTGGGTTAGAAGCAGAGTTAAAGTCCAAACGCAAGAGTGGTCTTACTTGTGTGAATTGTAATGCAGTATTACAACCAGAATGGCTGGATTGTCCATATTGTATGACAGCTCGTTTTCCAGATTAGTTAGACAATTTTGGACTTTGAATTTGGGATTTTGGATTAAAAATTGAGGTCAAAGAACTATGGAAATGATGATTGAAGACTTGATGGAACAGATGATTGAAATGGGTGGCTCGGATATGCATTTATCCGCTGGTTTGCCTCCCTACTTTCGCATCAGTGGCAAACTGACCCCTATCGGTAACGAAGTATTGAGTGCCGACCAGTGCCAAAGGCTAATTTTTAGTATGCTAAATAACACCCAGCGTAAAACCTTAGAACAAACATGGGAGTTGGATTGTTCCTATGGTGTGAAAGGTTTAGCTCGTTTCCGGGTGAATGTCTATAAAGAACGTGGTTCTTATGCTGCTTGTTTACGGGCGCTGAGTTCCAAAATTCCTAACTTTGAAAAGTTAGGTCTGCCAGATATAGTGCGGGAAATGTCAGATAAGCCCAGAGGATTAATTCTGGTAACAGGTCCCACAGGTTCCGGGAAAACAACCACTCTAGCGGCAATGATTGACTTAATTAACCGCACCAAAGCAGAGCATATTCTCACGGTGGAAGATCCGATTGAATTTATTTATGAACCAATTAAAAGCCTAGTCCACCAAAGACAACTCAATGAAGATACCAAGAGTTTTTCTAATGCTTTAAGAGCTGCTTTACGGGAAGATCCAGATATTATTCTGGTTGGAGAAATGCGTGATTTAGAAACGATTTCTTTGGCTATTTCGGCGGCGGAAACAGGACACTTGGTATTTGGGACTTTACACACCAGTTCTGCAGCTCAAACTGTTGACCGGATTATTGACGTGTTTCCCCATGAGAAACAAACTCAAGTGCGGGTGCAGTTATCTAACTCTTTAGTAGCCATATTTAGCCAAACATTGGTAACTAAGAAAAATCCTAAACCTGGTGAATTTGGCCGGGTAATGGCTCAAGAAATTCTCATTGTTACTCCTGCTATTTCTAACTTGATTCGAGAAGGAAAAACATCACAAATTTACTCCACTATCCAAACTGGGGGCAAATTGGGGATGCAAACTTTGGAAAAGGTTTTAGCTGATTTGTACAAAGCTGGAACTATTTCTTTTGAAGCCGCAATGTCTAAAACTTCCAAGCCTGATGAAGTTCAACGTCTCATCGGTACTTCTGCACCACCATCTGGTACAAGACCTGGTGCTGGCGCTACGAGAGCGCATTAAATTTTTACTGATCTAATTTGGAATTAATTAATCCATGCCAACATATGTTGCCCGTATTCGGGATTCTCAAGGAAAATCCCGAAAGGAAAAAGTTGTTGCCGAATCCTTGTCGGAAGCCCGTACTAATCTTAGACAGCAAGGTTTTGTTATCCAAGACTTAAAGCAATCTCAGAGTCTTCCCAGCTTTGATTTGCAAAAAATTCAGATGTCAATGGTTAAAGTGAGCGTTAAAGATAAAGCCGTCTTTTCGCGTCAATTTGCTGTTTTGATGAATGCAGGTGTAGCAATTGTCAGAAGTTTAGGGGTGCTATCTGAACAGTGTAGCAATCCTAAATTAAAGCAAGCACTGATTGAAATAGGTAATGATGTGCAAACTGGGATGAACCTTTCCGAGTCAATGCAGAAACATCCTGCCTGCTTCGATGGTTTGTATGTCAGCATGGTTAAAGCCGGTGAAATTGGCGGTGTTTTGGATGATGTACTGAATCGTTTGGCTAAGTTGTTAGAGGATGTTGCTCGATTACAAAACCAAATTAAATCAGCGTTGTCTTATCCAGTTGTTGTTGGTATTTTAGCAACAACTATCTTTGTTGCTATGACTGTTTTTCTGATTCCTATCTTTGCGAATATTTTTGAAGATATAGGGGTAGAATTACCAGCCCTTACCCAATTTCTGATGTGGTGTAGTGAAGTCTTGAGAAGTTGGTGGTCTTTAGCTATTATTGGTGCTTTGATCGTATTCCGTATTGCTTTTCAGCAATACTACAAAACACCAATCGGGCGCATAACTATTGACCGCCTTTCTCTAAAACTGCCTTTGTTTGGTGACTTGATCCAAAAATCATCAGTTGCACGCTTTAGTCGTACTTTCGGCGCTCTAACTCGTTCAGGTGTGCCAATTCTTACTTGCTTGGAAATTGTCCGGGATACATCAGGAAACCAAGTAATTGCTAACGCTATCGATGCAGCCCGTGTAGAGATTCAACAAGGAGGAATGATTAGCCTGGCTTTGCAACAAGATGAAGTGTTTCCGATTATGGCAATTCAGATGATTAGTATTGGTGAAGAAACTGGTGAATTAGATGCGATGTTGATGAAAGTCGCAGATTTTTATGAAGATGAAGTAGAACAAGCAGTTAAATCACTAACCAGTATTTTAGAACCCGTAATGATTGTGGTTTTAGGGGGTATGGTGGGGACAATTTTGCTAGCGATGTATTTGCCGATGTTTAAAGTGTTTGAAACATTGGGGTAAGTGATTAAAATTGATGATTTATGAGTTAGGAGTTAAAAGTTTTTATTCCTAACTCTATATGATTTTGGATATGGCTGAAAATCCCAAATTGAATAATGTTTTTAATTACGAATTAGTAAATGAATTATGGCTGTCAAAAAATCTCACTATGAAGCCAGCTTAGCAGAGTATAGCAATAATTTAGCTGCGATCGCCTTACTCAAGCAACACCGACCATACTTAGAAATGATTCCCAGTCTGCGTCGTCCAAATGACAGTATTATTACTATCCCTTTACCGATTGTACGCTTCCGTAGCCCTGCCACAACCGATACACAGATAACGTGCTTACCCTGTGACATCGGAATTATTATGTGTGACCCAGAGTGGAAGATTAAAACTGGAGTCGAAATTGTACTTTTTATTCATCGTCCCCAGGAAGACTTTTCTGATTTATTGGGGCGTTGGCGAAAAACCCAAGTGCTGCTGGATAAAGACTATGAGTGGCTAATGCCTTTGCGTCACAGTCATATTTTGAGTGATGGCGCAAATACTGTATATCCCCTATTTGTGGTTTTTAGTGAAACCTCAGAACGCATTCAGAGGGGTCTTGTGGGGGCAGAACTGCCATTTATTATGCAAACACCCTCTTTTTTACTAGAAGAGGAGATTCAGCAGGGGCTAGAGACTAGCCCCTAGTTTTTTATTTCACAAATTGGGGCATAATTTCAGCAGCAGTGAAGATGCCATATATACCGCGCTGGTGTAATTGTCTACCAGCTTTGAGATAGCCAAAGGCGGGGCCGCAAACATTGGCTGCCATACTTGTTTCATCTCCTAATGTAAAGGTATGGGTGGAAATTTTACCTTCAAAGGTGCGTCCTGTGACTTTAACGTTGGTGCTGAGGGGTTTTTTGGAATTGCGGGTATCGACTACTCCACCAACTGTAACGCGATCGCGCGCACAAATACCGGCAAACTCTAGCATCACATCATCAGCGTGTTCCATATTCTCTAAAGTCAGCACGCCATTGGTTTTATCCAGTAAGGCTTCAACTTCAGCATCAGTCATTGCCCTAGCAGTTTCTACACTATAACCAGGCATATGTCCAATATCTTCGCGAACAGTGGCGCGGTAAGCTTCCCAATTGGCAATACCGACACCAAAGGTAATTTCTACCTTGTGAATTTCGGCGTAGCTTTGGGCGGCTAAAGCGGCGGCGGCTGTTAATAGTCCGGGTGTCGCACCACATCCAGACATATAGGTAATTCCGGCGGCTTGCAGTTCGTCTTTCATCGACAAAAGTTGTTCTACTGCACTGGTGCGCTTAATTGCATCCACTAGCACACCCCGCCAACCGGATTTGATAAATTCTTGGGCGACGGAGGGGATAAAGTCATTGGGGAGGTTGGGTAAGGCGAGGAAATACCCATCGACAGGCTGAGTGGTAGCGATTAAATCTTGAATGCTGTTATTGCTTAATCTGCCAACTGGTTCTAAATAACCGACGGAACCTTGACTTTGGTAGGTTTTAATGCATTCTTGAGTATTTAAACCTTCAGTAGAGTAAGCGTAGCCTTTTTGGTCTGCGGCTGCGACTAAGATCATTTCCCGTTTGCTGGAGAGGAGTTTAGCGGCTGCTTGTCCCAGTCCACCGAAACCCAGGACTCCGACGCGGATAGGTTGATTTGTTGGTTGTGTATTCATATTTAATTTGTGGCGTTGTGTTAACAGCTATAAAGGTTAATTATGCTCCATTATCCTTGGTTCGTTAGCTGACTCATCATTTTTTTACCAGAATATTTTGCTGATTTGAACTTGACTACAAAGACGGCAATGTTTAGATTACAATTGTTATGGAACTTACGACTTGACAGAAAATACTAAATATGAATAAGTTGCTCAGGTTTGGAAACCTGATTTTTAATTATGCCAGCTAGAGACATTTATCACAGCACCGTAAAAAATGCACTCATCAAAGATGGCTGGAAAATTGTCTATGACCCTTTACGAATTCGTTTAGCGAGAGGTAAAAATCTATTTGTTGATTTAGGTGCAGAAAGATTACTAGCAGCAGAGCGAGAAACGGAAAAAATAGCTATTGAAGTGAAAAGTTTTACTCGTCCCTCGGATATGAAAGACCTAGAAGATGCTGTTGGTCAATTTGTTTTATATGAGCATTTATTGGCGCGTTATTATCCTGAATATAAATTATTTTTAGCTGTGAGTGAAAGCACTTGTAAAACAGTTTTTGAAGAAGAAGCTGGTCAAACTTTAATTGAAGATGGTGTTATTCGTTTATTTAGCTTCGATGCTGAACAGGAGGTAATTGTGAGATGGATTCCTTAACCAATAAATATCGTCAGATTATTAAAAAGATTCTCGAAGACTACGCTGATTTTCTCGGTAATGATGAAGAAGTTCAAGTTGAACTGGTGTTAGATGAAAAAAATGATCGTTATTTATTAGTTGAGTCAGGCTGGAAAAATGGTTATCGTATCTATGGAACTTTATTACATATTGATTTAATTGATCATAAAGTTTGGATTCAACATGATGGCACAGAAGACGGAGTTGCTAATGATTTAGTTGCGGCGGGAATACCAAAAGCACATATTATTTTAGGTTTTAAATCTCCTGAGATTCGCAAATATACAGAATTTGCTGTTTCTTAATAGTAAGATGAAAAACTTATTATTAGTTTAACTTTATTTAAGGTAAGTTACTTCTATATTTAGAATTTGGTTTAAGGGAAGTCGTTTAGAGTAGCATAAAAGGCAAACATGAGTTTAGTATCTAATTATTTAATAGACCTAAAACAAGTTTTGATACCAGAACAAGAAGACATCTGGTCTAGTCGTCTTCATAAGTCTGCTCATCATCTTTTAGCAGCAATATGTTTTAGAGAAAATTCCCAAGCAATATGGGAAAGTACTAATACAATATTATTACCACCCATTGGATTTTATTATTCAGTTTTTCACTTGTCTATTGCAGCTTTATTTATTGATTATCAAACTCAGACACATGAATTAACAAAAATCAAGCATCAGACGCTAAAAAAATATATTAAGGAAAGATTAATGCAGAGGAAATTACTACCAAATAGTTACCTGGACACTTTTCAAAGTCTACAAGAAATGAGGGAATATGCTAACTATAGCTTTGGAAAGAAAATTCCCAAGTATGAGTTCATGAATATAGGAGATTCATTTTATATTAATACCCAAGAACCTTTTGATTTGGTAATAGATTTAATTCATAATATACAAAACACAGTAGATAATAACTATTCTTTTTATCTAAGTATCCAAACAGCAATTGGAGATGGATTTGGAGATGATTTAATAAGAATGTATTTACCGAAAAATTTAGAAGAAAAAGTTGTAAGTTTTCTTATTAAAAAAAATCTGACTACATGATAAATGGTTAGCATAGAAAAATATATTTCTAATTACATATTTATATGCTGCAATATTGTCTCATTTCCTAACAATACCAAACCAATGATATAAAATTCACGAATTGTGATATTTTACATAAATTTTCATACCTAAGCGCATTTATTATGGAACCTCAAAAACAGACTACTAAAAATATTGGAAAATCTCTGGTTGAGTCTTTATGGACACCTAAATTGAGTGAGATGACGACTGAATTTGGTGATATTGCTTTAGATGCTGTCTTCGATGAAAAAGAAGGATTTCTAAAGGAAATACCAATTTTTGGATGGTTTGTAAAAAGTTATGGTGCAGTGATAAATGTGCGTGATCGTCTGTTCTTGAAAAAGGTTGCAAATTTCCTCTATGGAACAAGTAGAGTTCCTGAACAGGAAAGGGAAAAATTTCAAAATAAAATGGAATCAGATTCCATTTTTTCCCAAAAAGTTGGTGAATCTTTGGTACTTTTGCTAGATCGGCATGAAGATTTTGAAAAATCTTTAATACTAGGAAAGATATTTGCAGGATACATGAAAGGTGCTATAGATGATGTAACTTTTTCAAAGCTGGCTAATATAATAGACCGAGCTTTTATTAGTGACCTAAAGAATCTAGAAAACTATTACTCAAAATTAAGTGAATATGAGCCTTCCTGTGGTAAGCCATTCTCAAATTTCCTTGACGATGCGACTTGTCAATCACTTTATACTGTTGGATTAATTCGTGCTGAACTTATTTTTGAAGACATCTATCATCCGAACGAAATTGGTCAGTTTCTTGTGCAATTCTTAAACACATAATGAGCGATTGTATTGTGGATGTAAAGTAGAGTGCGATCGCCTATCGTCTAAAATTAATATATAGTCGATACAGTCAATGTCACGAGGACGAAAAAATGGACGTTGAAAAGCTAAGTAGCCCAATAACAGAAGTATCTGATATTACAGCTTGGGATAAAAAGGGACAAAAGCTTTTAGTATCGAAAATTAGAGCCAGAGACATTGAGGAAGATATTAAAGGAAAAGTAGAAGAAATTCTCAAATTTGAGAAAGAACATAATCATCTCATAGTTCCTTATGGGATGACTGCTACTCCTGAAGACATTAATATTTTTCAATGGGATGGTAAAAATCTAGCAACTGTCTACACGTTCCCAACTCATGAAGTGATGACTGAATACGATTCCGAATTTGCAACTAAGAGAATTTCTGAATCTTATCTAGAAACATTAGTTGAGAGTTGGTTAAGAGATTTAGCGTACAACTGGAAAACAGATAATCCTCCTAAATTACAAGAGTTAAAACAAATTGGTTTTGTGCAAAATTTGGCAGATGCAGCATAATTTTGGGTATAAAATCTAGTGACTACACTTTATATTGAAACTAATTTTTTTATTAGCTTTGCTAAAAACCAAGACCAAAATTCTCGGATTTTAATTTATCCTCAAGAGTTGGAGGAAATATCAAATATTACAATTGTGACTCCTGCAATTTGTTATATGGAGTCTCTTTCTGTTTTAGCAGATGAACGCAGAAGGCGACACGATTTTACAGAAAAGTTAGAAAAAGAAAGAAATGAACTGAAAGGAAATATCAAGTCAAAATATTCTGCTGAAATTTTGCGTTCTCTTCAAATTGCGAAAATTAATAACGAAGCGATGACTGATGATATTGAAAATCGCCTATTTGAAGTGTTAACATGGGCTGCAAATAATTTAAATTTAATAAATCTAGAACCAGCTATATTTATAGACAGTCTTAATCAAAAATTTATTCCTGATCCCACAGATAACTTAATTTTACATTCTATTCTTAATCACGCTAAAACCTCTTCAGATGCTCAGAAAGTTCTGTTGACTGGAAACTCTAACGACTTTGGGACAAAAGAGATCAAGCAAATATTGGGCGCAGCAGGAATACGAAAATATTTCGCCAGTACAAAAGATTTTTTAGGGTGGTTGCAGTCCATTTAGCTATTTTGTCAAAAAATCAGTAGCGCGATCGCATCCCGTAGCGCACAGATGAAATAATCCGACTGGCTGAAACTACCCTCATTGAACCTATCCTTAGCAAGAATAGTGGAGATTCAATGGTAATGATAAATATTTTCAATAAATCGTATATTTTTGTGAAGCGGCGAACTGGCTAAACTACTGCTAATGCTTGCTTTGAGGGCTTTTGTCGCTAATTCTGGCAGAGAAATTGTCAGCTTGACTAATTTAGTATGTTAAGAGAAACTAACTAATAACTGATGTATGTGCTTATAATATTAATAAAATTTGTAAAGATTCTGAGATATATATTTTGAAAGATGGAACATTAGTTAACAAATGGCAAGATTTGTATCTAAGTAACAATGTTCCGACGGCTATATTTTTAGCCTGCTGCTCAGGCAGTAAAGTTCCAAAGTACTATCACGGTTGGCCAAAAGCATGGAGACATTAGAGTTCATCATCTATCCAGACGGTCGGGTACAAGAAACAGTCACTGGCATTGTGGGCAATTCTTGCGCTGAGGTTACAGCAGCAATAGAAGCAGAACTGGGACAAGTACTTAGTCATGAGCCAACCTCAGAATTTTTTGCTGCACAGGTGCAGCAATCTGCTGTAGCAACCACCCAAGCCACATACAGCGATTGGTAAGTTTTCTTAAAAGTTTCGTGTCCTTATATTCACAACTGCCATGTCACACTTTAGCCAAATTAAGACTCAAATCCGTAACCTTGACTCTTTAAAAGATGCTCTAACTGAATTGGGCATAGACTGGAAACCAGGCCCACGCGAAGTTCGCGGCTATCGCGGTCAAACTCATCCTGCGGAAGTAACGATTGAGCAGGAAAACGGCTATGACATCGGCTTTAGATGGAATGGCAAAGAATATGAGTTGGTGGCTGATTTGCAATATTGGCAACAAGGCTTGTCTGTCGATGGGTTCTTACGCCAAGTCACTCAAGGCTATGCTTATCAGTCAGTTGTCAAAGAAACCGCTCGCGCAGGCTTTCAAGTTACTGAACAAGAAAAAAATCAAGATGGCTCAATTCGCTTAGTAGTACAGCGCTGGAGTGCGTAATGGCTGATTTTCTGCCGTCGGAGTCAGAACCAGAAGAGAACCGTTCCGGTTGGGAACCAGAGTTAGGCGGCTTCTTACGGGATGACCCAGAGCGCTCTGGTTTAGAGCCGGAATTGGGCGGTATTGAGCGTCAAAAGGGTGTTTACGTTGATGAAATCACCTGCATTGGCTGCTTACACTGCGCTCATGTGGCGCGTAACACCTTCTACATTGAACCAGATTATGGGCGATCGCGTGTGATTCGCCAAGATGGTGACGGGGAGGAAATCATCCAGGAAGCAATTGAGACTTGTCCGGTCGATTGCATCCATTGGGTTGATTACACTGAACTGAAAAAGTTAGAAGAAGAACGCAAATATCAGGCTATACCAATTGCCGGCTATCCAGTGGAACAAGCTGTATCTACGACTGAACGACGACGTAAAAAGCAAAAGTTAAAAAACCAAAAACCCCGTTAATAATTCCTCATTAAAAAGCCGCTATAGGTGGTCTTGTATCAGGTGGAGATGAAAATTTCTACCTGATACATAATTATGATCACTTACGAGTTATAGCAGTTATCAGTTAAGTGAGAGACAAGAACCCCAACCC